>SBGS01000297.1 GCA_006226555.1 Bacteroidota bacterium | reverse complement strand
ATCGAATCGAAGCTTATGTCAGATAAACAATATAAAATATATATTACGTTCTTCTTCTCATTGTCATTTGTGACAGGGATCGTAATGGCTGCTATCGTTCGTTCCTGGTAATTTCATATTTGATAACCAGGGTCCTTTACAAAGCGAACAGATTTCCTTACATTCACCGCAAGGATGAAAAAAGTACAAGCATATCACGTAGGGAATAAAATTGATCTGATCAAAGCGCAATCATACTTTGATCGCCCTCCAATCAAGCGAGATCCTACTTTTCTTTTGTATGAAATGGACAATAGCTACATCTACGTCAAAGACTACGGAGCTGTTGTGTTTTTCAATGAGGATCTTAAGAAACAGATGGAGATCATTAGACTGATGGACGACGATGACAACTTCACATCCCTGAATGAAGACTTCCTGATAAACGAAAACAGTGCTATCATTGGTGTTGATTTCACAACGATTTCCATACCCGTACTAAATGTAGAGTTCATTCATGTCATTGCTTTAAATCTAGCTCAATCAGTTGCGTTGGATCATTACCAACGTATGTCGTACGATCTCCTTGAATCTAGCAGAAAACTCTCAGATCACTTGGAACGGACCGGGAAGATCGGTTTGAATCGCATTGAGCTAGCCAAGTTTATTGGTAAAACGGTGAATCTTAAGAGCAAGATCGCAGATAATCTGTACATATTCGACAGCCCTGATCTTACCTGGAACGAACCGGAATTATCGGATCTGGAGGCTAAAATGAAAAAGCAGCTGGAGATCCGTAATCGTCACCAAAGCATTCAGTACGAGATCAGCACGGTTTCAGAAAGCCTTGAGCTATACAGAGATATGCTTCAATACAAACACAGCACCCTGTTGGAATGGATCATTATAATCCTGATCCTCATTGAAGTAATTCACATCTTTATCTGATCAGATTGACGTGCCCGTGGAAGACCTTCTTAACGCTTCCTCCAATTACATCTTCATCTGTTCGTAACACTAGCTTCCAGGTATATGTTCCGTCCTGACATTGGAAGTCCGTTCCTGTACCATAAGTACCATCCCAACCTCTCGATGGGTCATGTGATTCAAAGATCAATTCACCCCAACGGTTGAAGATATAGAAGCCATAATCTCTTGTTTGAATTCCCATTCCGAACACCGGATTAAATATCTGGTTATGCGGATCGCCATCCGGAGTAAAGGTATTCGGCACATAGAAAATTGCTTCCTTTAAAATCTGTACTTCTTTCCTCACACTGTCAACACAACCTTCCGGGCTATATGCAATCAAAAGCACCTCATATGTGCCCGTATTTACCGAAGGATAGAAATGCATCGGGTTTTCCTCATTCGATAATTGTCCATCACCGAAGTTCCATGAGTAGTACGTTGCATTCCAAGATAGATTGGTAAAATGGATGTCATTTTCCAGTACTGTTCCTACGAAAGGATTTGCGGTAAAGTCAGCTACCGGATTTTCGTAAACACAAATATAATCAGGGATTACTGTATCAGCCGCACAACCCAAAGGACTTGTTACTGTCAATGTTGCTTCGTAACATCCAGGATCGAGCAAAAGTGTGTTTGGACCACAATCATAAATTGTCATTCCATTACTCAATTGCCATACACAACTTTCGTCCGGTAATGAATTCGAACCAAATGTCACCGTGTAACCTTCACATGCATTCATCGCTGGATCAGGAGTCAAGATAGGTAGAGGGTTACCGATCAATGTCACAATTGAGGTGTCCTGACAGCCGTTCAAATCCTCGATTGTCACGGTATAGGTTCCTTCGCCCAGGTTATTCAATATCTGAGTAGATTGAGCTGGAGATGTATCCCAAGAATACGTGTACCCCGGTGTTCCTCCTCCCGGAATCGCTTGAATAGAACCATCATTTTGATCTGCACAGCTAATAGGTAGACCAAAGTAATCCGAAAGTATATTGATACCAGCTGTCACCGCAGTTGGCTCATCCACAAAGATGTTCGTTGTAAATGTACATCCATTTACATCTGTAATGAGTACATCATAAGTTCCAGTTGGTAAACCATTGACAACGTCGGCCATTCCAACAGTTCCACCAGCTTGATTTGTCCACTGATAAGAGTATCCAGGTGTACCTCCATTAGGAACCACATCAACACCTCCGTCAGAATACCCGAAACAACTAATATCCTGACCATTGTAATCAGTGATCACACTTGTTACTCCGGTCAATAATGGTGGTTGCGTAAGAGTTATGAATGTGTCTGCCTGACAACCATTCGCATCTACAAGAGATACGTAGTATGTACCTAGAGGTTGACCAAGAAGGTCCTCATTATTACCAACAGGGTTACCTTGGTCATCAGTCCACTGAATAGTATATCCAGGAGTACCTCCTACCGGTATAAAATCGATGTTACCATCAGATGCGCCAAAACAGCTAATATCCTGACCGTTATAATCACTTGAGATTAAAATATCAACTATAATTGGAGGTGCATCGATCACCTCAATTGAGTCGTATGAAGAACATCCGTTTTGATCAACTGTCAATACCCAGTACCAACCAGCAGGAACTCCTGATGGATCAAATACATTAGAAATGATCGTACCATTCGCATTCTGCCATTGATATGTATAACCTGGTGTACCGTCGAGCGCTATGACTTCAACAGAACCGTCAGATGCACCCTGGCATGATACATCTTCACCATTATAGTCAGATGTAACAGAGATCGATGTATTTAATGTTGGTGGTGCCAGCAATTGAATACTGTCTTCAATTAAACATCCATTCATGTCTAACACATCTACGAAATACCATCCAGGGAATAGGTTATTAATGTCCTCAGGATCATTAAAATCTCCTACACCATCATTACTCCAGTCTATTGTATAACCACCCGATCCACCATTTATTGTAAGATCGATAGTACCATCATTAGCACATCCACTTGTGTTCCAACCTCCGGCATAAACTGAAGGATCCAATGCTGTTCCCAATGGTGTTGGCTCGATAAGGGTAATCGTTGTATCGATCACACAGCCATTGATGTCTGTTACTGTTACGTTGTACGTTCCTGCAACCAGCGTGTTGATGTCTTCTGTTACACCACCGTTATCCCATGCAAAAGTATAACCCGGTGATCCGCCGCTGATCGTATAGTCGATCGATCCGTCGTTGAA
>SBGS01000280.1 GCA_006226555.1 Bacteroidota bacterium | reverse complement strand
GCTTTTGAGTCATACTTACCTCCGGTATTGATCTGCGAAACACAATCAATTACTTTCCCTAAAGGAATTCCTCGGCCATAATCACGAACAGCAACCTTACCATCCTTAATGGAGATATCGATCTTTTTACCATTCCCCATTACGAATTCATCAATACAATTATCTACCACCTCCTTCACAAGAATGTATATACCATCGTCAGGTGAAGTTCCGTCACCCAGCTTTCCGATATACATACCGGGACGAAGGCGAATGTGCTCCTTCCAATCAAGCGAACGAATGTTCTCCTCAGTATATTGATTTTCTGCCATTTAAATTGCTTTGGGTTAACTATCAAATATAAAGAACTCTGAGTCGCTTTTTGAGCGAAAATCAAAGAACTTATCCACGTATACGGGTTAAAAAACTACCGTAAAATCAAGGAATTGAGTAGGTTGTTCCATCCTCGACGACCTCACAATGTTCAAAAACAGCCCTGGCCTCGGTCATATGTTTTTTACCATCATCGTATCTAGCACTAAGATGCCCCATCAATAACTTACCTACACCAGCCCTTTTTGCGATCTCCGCCGCCTGACGAGCAGTAGAATGCCGTGTTTGTTTCGCCCTGTCCGCCAGCAGTTCAATAAAAGTTGCCTCATGATAAAGCACATCTACCCCTTTTATAAAAGGAACAAGCTTTTCGGAATAAGCTGTATCCGAACAATAGGCATAGGCTCTTTGCGGTTCACCGGGGTTAGTATAGTCTTCAGATTTCAATAATCTGCCATCTGAAATTTTTACATCTTCCCCTTTCTTCAGTCTAGTGTAATAGGCTGTAGAAACACCGTCATTTTTTGCTTTATCAATATTCAGCACCTTATCTTTTTCCTTTTGATAAAACACAAATCCGTAGGTCGGAATTTTGTGCACCAAAGGAATACACTTCACATAACACTTATCATCTTCAAAGATCGTTTCGCCAATTTTTTCGTCCAAGGGCACAAATTCGATCTCAAATGAGAAGTGTCCGTTTCCAGCCTTTAAAATGGCTTCTAAAATCCCCTCAAGCGGACCGGGCGCATATAAGGTCAGTTTCCTTTCCCTACCGAGTAAATGCAGGGTGCTTAATAAGCCGAACAAACCGAAGTAATGATCGCCGTGTAGATGTGAAATAAAGATATGATCAATACGCTGAAACTTAACTCCAAATCTCCTCATTTGAAGCTGAGTTCCTTCACCGCAGTCTATTAAGAAATGTCTTCCAACGCATTGTACGTATTGAGAAGTTGGCATTCTCCTGGAAGTAGGTAATGCTGAGCCACTACCCAATATGGTTACTGTGAAATTCAAGCGTCCTGAATTGCAGCAAGAGCCTCATCAACCCCCTTTGCAATAGTTAGCACTTTGTCAAGCTGAGCAATCTCTATGAGCTTCTGTACATTTGGCTGAAGTCCGCAAAGTGCAAATCTCCCTCCGGTGTCTTTACAAAGTCTGTTTGCTGTTAAAACAGCACTTAAACCCGATGAATCACAGAACTTTGTTTTAGACAGATCGATTACAATATTGTTGACTCCATTTTTATTCAGTACAACTAATTCAGCCTTCAATTCAGGAGCATTTCCTGCATTAAGACGCTCAATGTTTGTTTTAATTGTTGCGATATTGTCTTGTGCTTCAACGATGAAATCCATTCGGTCGGGTTTTCTCAAATTTAAAAAAAAATCTATCGCTTTATCTGAGATGCCAATAAATATATCACTGCCATTCGAACCGCTACACCATTTTCTACCTGATCCAAAATGATGGCCTGATCCGAATCTGCAACATCACTCGTGATCTCAACCCCTCTGTTTATTGGGCCAGGGTGCATTACTACGATCTTTTTTGGTAAGCTATCCAAGATCTCTTTTGTAAGTCCGTATTGCATACTGTATTCTCTGAGTGATGGGAAATACTTTATATCCTGACGCTCCAATTGTATACGAAGCATATTTGCAACATCACACCATTCTAGCGCTTTTCTAAGATCATGTTCAACCTTCACCCCTAAAGAACTGATATACTTCGGAATCAAGGTTGTTGGTCCGCATACCATCACCTCAGCGCCTTGTTTTTGAAGCGCATAAATATTTGAAAGTGCTACCCTGGAATGAAGAATATCACCAACAATAACTACTTTTTTACCTTTTACCTCACCTAATCTTTCTCTTATTGAATAAGAATCCAACAAGGCCTGTGTAGGATGCTCATGCGTTCCATCTCCTGCGTTGATAACTCGCGCATCAATCCTTTCTGATAAGAACTTCGCCGCTCCCGGATTTGGATGTCTCATAACGACCATATCCACCTTCATCGAGAGAATGTTATTCACTGTATCGACTAATGTTTCTCCCTTTTTAACCGATGAGCTTGCCGCTGAGAAATTCACTACATCAGCTGATAATCTTTTTTCTGCCAGCTCAAATGACAATCTTGTCCGAGTAGAATTTTCAAAGAACAAATTTGCAATGGTAATATCTCTAAGAGAAGGAACTTTTTTAATCGGTCTATTGATCACATCTTTGAATGCATCTGCCGTTTTAAAAATGAGCTCAATGTCCTCTGCAGTGAGATCCCTAATACCAATGAGATGTTCTGTTGATAAAGTTGTCATTCGTTTTCAGCTGGTGTATATAAAACAACACGATCTATTCCGTCAATTTCATTCCATTCTACAGTCACTCGTTCAGAAGAAAGAGTATCGACTTTTTTCCCTACATAATCCGGCTGGATCGGCAAATGGCGCTGAAATCTTCGGTCAATAAAAACCAACAGCTCAACCTTCGCAGGTCTACCAAAAGCCAGCATCGCATCTAATCCGGATCTGATCGTTCTTCCTGTATGTAACACGTCATCAATAATGACCACGTTCTTGTTTTCTATTACAAAGTCAATATTTGTAGCACTTGGAATGAGAGGAGTTTCTCTTCTTCTGAAATCATCTCTGAAGAATGTGACATCCAGATTACCACATACAACAGGCTTACCTATTATGTTTTCTAAGCGATCCTTGAGTCGCGTAAGCACATGAATTCCTCTTGGTTGCAATCCAATGAGAACAGTATTCTCAAAATCTCCGTGATTTTCAATGAGTTGGTAGCAAAGACGATTTATGGTCAGTTCGAAGTGGGTTGAATCAATTATGACCTGTTGTTCCTTCACACA
>SBGS01000145.1 GCA_006226555.1 Bacteroidota bacterium | reverse complement strand
CCGCTTTCAAATCTTGTAGGTTGTCCAACCAATGGTGTGTGGACACTCACCGTGATCGATAACTGGGCTGCAGATGATGGAACACTTTTCAGTTTTGGACTGAATCTGGATCCATCCTACTATCCTCCTATTTCGACATTTGAACCACAAATTGGTTTACAATGCGATAGCTCATTTTGGATCAATCCACAATTCCAATCTAGCATCACCCCGGATTGCAACGAGCTTACGGTAACACCAACGGCAGCGGGATCATTCACCTACACTTACAGTGTTACGGATGATTTCGGTTGTTCATACGATACTTCACTTGTATTGACAGTAGAAGATCTTGCATCTGTATTTGCAGGAAATGACACTACGCTATGCGACGGTGCGGCATTACAATTAGATGGTCAGATCGCTGGTGCACAATCATCTTGCGATTACAACCTGCTTTTGGAGGACACCTTCGGTGATGGTTGGAATGGGAACAATATGACCATAACCGTAAATGGAAACGGAACAAATTATACACTTACGACCGGATCATCAACAACGTTCCCACTATCTATTCCATCTGGAGCAAGTGTAACAGTAACATTCAATGCAAATGGTTCGTGGGTTGAAGAATGTGAATTTACTATTCTGGATGATCAAGGAAACGTGGTGCTAAACCAGGGTCCTGGTCTATTTGGGCCAACGAATGATGTCTTCTCAGCAAACTGCTCTCCAGATTATGTGTACAGTTGGACCCCTGCTTCGGCGGTTAGTGATCCTTCAATTCCGGATCCTGTACTTACAGTTAACGGACAACAAAACCTGACACTTTCGGTTTACCCAATTGGACATCCATTGTGTGCTTCTACTGATGATATTTTAGTAAGTATATCTGCTACACCAAACCCGGGAGCCGACAATCAGCTTGAAGTATGTTCCTCAGGTAACCCGGTCGATCTGTTTCCTTTATTAGGTCCGGGTGCATCTACTAACGGAAGCTGGTTAGATCCTTCAGGAAACCCGATAAATATGCCATACGACCCGGTTACAATGCCTATCGGTATCTATACTTATTTTGTTGATAGCAACGGCTGTACCGATCAAGCGATCATTACAATAACAGAGATCATTACAGACATTACCGGGATCACAACTACAAACCCTACTTGTTTCGGATTCAGTGATGGGTTTGTTACCGTTACCGGAAACAACATCGATAGTTATTCCCTAAACGGTGCCGCTCAGGTAAATGCCTCTTCTCCTTTTGATATCACAGGTTTATCGTCAGGGAATTACACCCTTGAAGTATTCTCCGTGGATGGATGTTCCGCAATACAGAACTTTGTTTTAGCTGATCCACCTGCGTTATCTGCAAGTGCGGTAGAAACGCCTGCTTCCTGCTTCGGAACATGCGATGCCGAAATTCAAATTTCCGTACTGGGAGGTACACCAGGCTATAGTTATAACTGGAATGGTCAAACAGGTGACCAAAACGGATTTGGAAATGGTTTGTGTGCAGGAAGTTATACAGTCACTGTCACCGATGCGCAAGCCTGTGTATTGGATGTTCCCTACACGATCACACAGCCTGCCAATGTGACTCCCGAAATCATGGGCGATGTGCTTTCAGGATGTTATCCGCATACCGTGAATTTCATGAACACTACTGGGTCTGGAAATATCGCTACAACCTATGTAGATTATGGAGATGGGTCAAGCGAATTGATCCAGGGAGAAAATCCTTTCTCTCATGAATATGCAAATCCGGGAATCTATACGGTATCGATCGTATTGACCACCTTGGATAATTGTATTTACTCCGCTACATATAACAACTATATAACCGTATTCGACGATCCCATTGCCAACTTTGTCATCAACCCAAATAATGTGTCCATGCTCGAACCGATCGTTAATTTGATCGATCAGAGTACACAAGACGTGTCTCTTTGGAATTGGACGATCTATGGTGGTAATCCGGCAACCTCATCCAATCAGAATGTAAACAACGTGACTTATCCATTTGATAGCCCTGGAAATTACCTGGTATCACTTTATGTTGAGAATGATTTCGGATGCTGGGATTCCATTCAGAAAGAAGTAGTGATCATTAGTGATATTTTGCTTTATGCACCTAACACGTTTACACCGGATAACGATGAATTCAATCAAAATTGGGAGTTCTTTATTTCCGGGATAGATATTTACGATTTTGATCTCTTCATCTTCAACAGATGGGGCGAAATTATCTGGGAAAGTCATGACCCTTCTGTCGGCTGGGATGGCACATACAATGGTCAGATCGTTCCGCAAGGAACGTATACTTGGACGATGCAAGTGGCGGATGGATTCAATGACGATAAATACACCTTCAATGGTCACATCAATATTATACGCTAAGAAGATTTTTTGGCGTATACGGAAAAATAAATTACATTGGCATCAAGTTTGTATTTTGACAAATCAAATTTAAAGTTGAAGATTATGAAAAAGTTAGTTTTATCAGTTATATGTGTTTTAGGAGTGAGTGCTTTATCAATGGCTCAAAAAGGTCAAGGTCGTATTCGTGCGAACGAACCTAAATTAAGTGAAGCAAAAGTGAGTCCTGCTCCTGTTTCAACTCCTGAAGCTGAGCAGAAAGAAGGTCCAAAAGTGATCAAGCCAGCTGTAACAGAAAAAAAGAGAGCTGTACGTCCTGTACCGGGAGAAAAAAAGGTAGCTCATCCGGTAAAGAAAGAAGAAGTTATTAGGGATTAATTCCCTCAAAGCATAAAAAAAGCCCGATTTACTTCGGGCTTTTTTTTATGTCCGCCATTCTGCAACAGACGCACATGAACATCCCGAAAATAAACTTACATTCGTAAAAACTAAGACAATGAGATTTTTCCTATTCCTATTCACACTTGTCCTCGGATATAGCTATGCTCAGGTAGAAACAGTTAAACGCATCGAATTCGATCTCAAGGATGATTACTTCGGAGAGAGCATCTATGAATTTGGAGAAGATGGATTCATAATTCTTGCAAATACCAAAGCAAGCAGCGGTGAAGTAAACTGGAAATTCGATAAATACGACAACGAGCTGGAATTTGTAAAATCTCTAGAACTGTCACTGCCAAAAGAATATTACAAGGATGAAACATTTCGAGACGATAATAACTTATACCTTCTTTTCAAGAGTCGTAAAGGTGATTACCGTGTAGTGCGTTACTCCATAAAGACAGA
>SBGS01000009.1 GCA_006226555.1 Bacteroidota bacterium | reverse complement strand
ACAATCAAGAACCGCTAAATCCAAAGTAACGAGAGAATCACAACCTCCTGAAGTCTGGAAAGTTTCAGCGTACTGACCTGACACACTCAGTGTCTGACTTCCAAATACATATGATTCACCTTCACAAATTTCTACTGTAATCAATGTATCTATCGCGTCCTGTACAGTCAGGAACAATCTTACCAAAGAATCACAACCCCCTGAAGTTGTAAACAATTCCGTGTACTCACCTGATGACGTTAGAGTCTGACTACCTAGCGTATAACTTTGTCCTTGACAGATCGTCGCTCCAATATTATTCTCGATCTGACCTTCAACAAATAAATAAAGCGTTGAGATCGAATCACAACCATCTACAGAAGTAAACAGCTCAGGATAGATTCCTGACACACTTAATACTTGACTACCATGTGTGTACGAATTTCCTGCACAAATAATTGCACTGAAACTTGTATTCACCTGCGGTTCGACTGTCAGATTCAAGGTCACGACAGAATCACAACCTGCTACAGCTGTCAAGGTATCTACATAAGAACCCGAAACACCTATAACATTTCCATTAAAGTTATACGTTGTCCCATAGCAAATAGACTCAAAAACAGTAGCATAGAGCGTACTTTCAACAAAAAGATTAGTTGTGATAATGCTATCACATCCATTTGCTGCAAAGAGTGTATCCACATATACGCCTTGCGTATTGTAGGTATTTCCACCGGCTGTAAAGGTTCCTCCCTGACAAATGGTTACCGTTTGTTCAAAATAAGAAGGTTCATTTACAGTCAATGTTGTGAATACTGTACTATCACAACCATTCGACGCCATAAAAATGTCTGTATACAATCCTGGAGTCGTTTGATAGGCTCCCTGCAGATAAATGCTATCTCCGTTGCAAATCGTCTCGTTAACAAATAAATTGATCGGTGCAACAATGCATGGATTTGCACAGGCTGATGCGTCAACCGTAAATGAATATGGGCAAGCGCCATCATTCACGGATACTGTAAATATTCCGGCTGAAGGAACATCATAGATTATGTTGCTACCTGCATTAAAGGTTCCCACAGAAACCAAATTCATTGCTCCATCTTCAATAGTATAAGAGAAGGATGAACCATTGAAACTACTCATCCCTCCACTTGCAGTAAAAGTGATCTGACAGAGCGTGTTATCGTAAGATGAAACTGGAACTATCGGTTCCAAATATACGATCGGAACAGTGTTGTCTATGGTAGCCGTATTACATGTGAAATCTCCCCACGTAGCCGGCTCGTCACCTGCTGATGATAAGTAGTAAACCGTATTAAACATTGGATTACCAAACGATCCACTTCCATCGGTATCGTTCGTAAGCACGCCTCCTATTCCCTGAATAGTATCAATATATACCAATGTACTCAGCGGACTTGGTAATATGTTTTGATCATGCAGAACAAATCCCGGTGTAAGACAAGATGGAAGATCCACAGTAGGATCACCATTACCATCAGGTAAATTTCCAGGTGTGTACGTATCATTGAAGCAAATGAAAGCAGTATCAACTCCACTTAGATCAACGTTGTTCCCATTTGTTAAGGCCACATAAGTGTCTCCAGCATAACTTTCTACTTCACGTATATACTCAATAATATATTGTCCTTCATCACCTGGAGATCCACCGTCTAATTGGATTGCGTAAATCGCTCCTGGTGTCATACAACAAATTGATTCTTGTGTTCCGTTGAACCCTGCAGATCCTGTAAGAACGGGTGTGATTACAGGAGTCATTTGTGTTCCGTCTTCTGTAAATGTAGCTGGATTTAACCCTCCATAACAGTCGGTTCCATTCAAGAGCTCATACACAGCATAGCGCAATGTGTCTAATCCAATATACGCTCTGATATTCATTTCAATTGCACCGGAAGGAGGTACTGTAAAGAAATGCCAAACCGTCTGATCAGCCCTATCATTGGGATCAGCCATTACCGGTGGTTCTCCCGCTAAGAATTCTGTACAAGCCCGCTCGTTATTACCTGCCACCGCCTGAAATTGTGGTGTGGTTCCAGCAGGTGTTACCGGTATCTCATACAGAGGATCTGCCATTGTAAGACAAAGGATGTCGTTGCCCGGAGGGTTGTTAATTGGATCATCAACACTTGGATCATAGATCCAAGCATCAATATTTTGTGCATTCAATAAAGTCAAGGATGAGCTCGGATCAACCATCGCATAATAGTCGTAACCCGGTTCTAAACATTGACGAGGAATAATAGCACTCTCAACACCTCCACCAAGAAAGCCATTTAGACCACCCTCCACAGCTGCAAGATTCTCAAGATTTGAACATTTAAAGTCAGCAGGGATTCCCGGGGCAAATTGCTTATCAAATCCAAAAAATGCGGCATCTTCAGAATAAACACCACTTTGGTAGTCCGTTTCGAAAATTATACGCCCACTATTTGGTGCAGTGAAATGAAACCAAACACTTTCGTTGATCGTTCCGTTACCTGCTGCAGGGTGATCATAATCGTAAGCATGGTATTGATTTGGATTGGAGCTCGTATGTGGAACACCAACTTCTCCAAAGTCATTTCCTCCATCGTAAGCACATCCAAAATCAAGATTGATCGAAGGTCCAGAACCAGCAGCTGAGCTGATCGGTACAACTCCAAAAGGTATCCAAGGAGAGGTACACGGAATATCTTCAATATTTCCAGGACTCCCTCCTCCAAGGTCTTCTATTCGCACCTGGTAATCACCGCGATCATCTGCATCATCACTGGTGAACTGAACATAATATGTTTGACCCGCTATAAGTTTCTGGTAACTGAATGGAGAAACCGGATCACAGGCATCCAATGTGATCTCAGCTTCCGGATCTGCCCCTAGAAAATCCGTACCATCGGAAAACTCATAATGAGATAAATATTCAAACTTATCTTTGATCAAGCCGTTGATCGGATGGATACCATCAGTACATCCAGAACCGTCAGCTGCATGATAGATCTCGAAGTACGTACCAAAGTCAGTACCTGCAAGGTCTGTCGTTACTCTAACCTCTCCACTTGGTGGCGCGACAAACTTAAACCAAACTGAACCGTAACTTGTCACTTCATTCCTGTTCGGCTCATTAGGTTCCAGGGTTGATGGACACCAGGTATAGGTATATGTTGTATTTAAACTTAATAGTGGTGCTGAACAAATATCATCCGGAAGTTCTGTAGTCACAAGATCTGTACGC
>SBGS01000036.1 GCA_006226555.1 Bacteroidota bacterium | reverse complement strand
TATTGCCAGTTGGGCATTCCCATCTCTTTGGCTTTGTTACGCATTTCATCCAATTCCTCAGCGGTATCAAATGCATAGTATGCTTTATCTTCAGCAACTAATTGCTCTGCGTATGGTCTGTACATTTCTTTTCGTTCAGACTGGACGTAGGGACCATATTCACCGCCAATTCCGGGCCCTTCAGTTGGCATAATACCACACCATTTTAAGGCATCCATGATGTATTCCTGTGCGCCCGGGACAAAACGAGTTTGATCCGTGTCTTCTATTCGGATCAAGAAAACACCATTGTTTTTCTTAGCAAATAGATAATTATATAACGCTGTTCGAACCCCTCCCATGTGTAGTGGACCAGTAGGTGATGGAGCAAAACGTACCCTTACATCTGTCATTTTGAACGAATTTCAAATTTCGGGCAAAGATAGCTATATGAGTTGGATTTGCTATTACTCAGGTTCGAACGAAAGCGAGTTTGCGTTGTATATTGATTTTACTGTAATTTTAGCTGATAGTAAACGTTATAAGGTATAAAAGGAAAATGTCTGCGTTCGATCGATTAATTTCTCAGATTGACTCCTTTATCAGGAAGTATTATAAAAATGAACTGATAAAGGGATCACTGCTTTTTTTAGCAGTGTTCCTAATTACATTTTTACTTGTTGTTTCTCTGGAATACTTTGGACACTTCAACTCCTTCGTGCGAGGAATATTGTTCTTTTCATTTCTTATTTCTAACGGATATATACTGGTGAAGTACTTTGTAATTCCGTTGATGAAACTCAAGGCTTATGGAAAGCGAATTGATCGTTACCAGGCAGCAAAAATAATTGGTTCATTCTTCCCAACGGTTTCGGACAGGCTCTTAAACACCCTTCAGCTGAATGATGAAATTCAACAAAGCAATGCTGATCTTGAATTATTGTCAGCAAGCGTTCAGCAACGTTCCGAACAAATGGTATCCGTTCCGTTTTCTGATGCAATAGACCTAAAAGACAACAACAAGTATGTTGTTTGGGTGTTACCTATTGTTTTAACCTTCTTTACCATATACTATTTTGCTCCTACCCTTTTCACTCAGGGAACGAAGAGGGTGGTCCAGTTTACTCAGGATTTTCCAATAATTGCTCCCTACGAGTACAATTTAAATTCTGATCTATCCAAAGTTGAAGAAGGATCTGATGTGTTGGTTGATCTTTCGCTTTCGGGAGAAGAAATACCGGAGCAAGTATTTATCCATACTGAAAAAGGAAAGTTCTTGATGAAACGCACCGGCAAAACCAGATTTCAGTATACGGTATCTCAGGTTCGAAAGGATCAGCAGTTGTACTTTACTTCTTTGTACTCGGGATATGAAATAAGTAGTGATCGGTATAATGTAAATGTAATAGGTAAATCATCGATTGGTAAACTTGATGTGAACCTTGTCTACCCAAAGTATTTGGGTCTAGAGAACGAGACATTGTCTAACGCATCTGATATTGTTGTTCCGGAAGGAACGTTGATCGAATGGTCGGTATTAACCAAGAACAGTAAGCCAATTATTTGGAAATGGGACCAAGGAGATTCGTATGTGTTTGAAAAACAAGGTTTTAAAACAAAAATCGTTGCAAAGGAGAATGCTAAGGCTAACGTAGTTTTAAGTAATATTTTCTCGAATGTAAAGGACACATTTGAAATAGATCTAACGGTGATCAAAGATGCTCATCCTTTCATTGATGTGAAGGAGGAGAAGGATTCTATCAATGATGGAGTAAGGTATTTTGCCGGTAAAATAGGTGATGATCACGGATTGAGCTCGTTGAAATTTCACTACACCATTACAAGAAAGAATGGTGATAAACAGTCCAAGTCTTTTGTTGTAATGCCTGTTGGTGGTCTGGAACATTCATTTACGTATGCTGTAGATTTCCGACGAGAAGATGTGCAGCTTGAAGATAAGATCGAATACTATTTTTCTGTTGGGGATAATGATGGAGTAAATGGATCAAAGTATACAAGATCAAGTGTGTATACATATCAGTTACCAACCCTTGATGAGCTGATTGAAAAACGTGACCAGGATCAGTCAGAACTTAATGATCAATTAAGGAAACTAATGGAACAAACGGATCAGTTTAAGAAAGATCTGGAAAAGTTAAAGAAGGAATCATTAAACGCTAACAGTACTAGTTGGAAGCAACAAAATCAAGCAGAAAAACTACAGGAACAGCATCAGTCCATACTTGAGGAACTATCTAAAACTCAAGAAATGATGAATAAAAGTCTAGAGGAAAAGAATCAATTAAGTGAAGTAGACGAAGATCTATTAAAGAAACAGGAAATGATCAATGATCTTTTAGATGAAATCATGGATGATGAATTGAAGGATCTTTTGGAGAAGCTGGAGGAGCTGTTGAAAGAACAAAATAAGGACAAGCTGCAGGATACGTTTGATGATCTTGAAATGAATTCAGAAGAAATGAACCGTCAGCTTGACAGAAGTATGGAGATGCTGAAAAAGATGCGCGTTGACGAGAAGATAGATGATGTAGAGAAAGCATTGGAGGAGCTTGCAAAAGAGCAGGAAGAGTTAAAAAAGGATATAGATGACGGAAAGTTATCTGGTGAAGAAGCAGAAAAGGAGCAAGAAGAGTTAAACAAAAAATTTGAAGGCCTCAAGGAGAATATAAAGGATTTGGACAGTTTGAATAAGGACCTGGAAAGACCAATGGAGCTGGGAGATCTGGATCAGCGCTCCGAAGACATACAGGAAGAGTTAGAGGATGCCAAAGAGAATTTGTCTAAGGGGAAGGAAGGTAAGGCAGGTGAGAATCAAGGTAAGGCTTCCGATAAAATGGAGCAGATGGCAAAAGATCTTGATCAGGCACAACAGGAGTCTAATCAGCAACAACAGGAAGAGGATATCAATATGTTACGAGCGATTTTAGAGTCCTTACTGTTGTTAAGTGTCGATCAGGAGAGTGTCATGTTGAGTATGGGTAGGCAACGAGAGGATGATCCTGCATTTATTACAACGGGTAGAAAGCAGCAAAGAATTATTAGAGATACGAAAAGTGTAGCGGACTCGTTATATGCTCTTGCTAAAAGGCAACCTAAGATCGCTACGTTTATTGATGAAGAGCTTAATCAGATACGGACAAATCAAGATCTGGCAATTGAGGATATTGATGAGCGTAGAAAAAGAGATCTCGGTATACATCAGCAATATGCTATGACCTCTTACAATA
>SBGS01000038.1 GCA_006226555.1 Bacteroidota bacterium | reverse complement strand
AAGCAATTGAAGATCGGTAATCCATTGGATGAGCACAATCACGTTGGTCCGCTTATCGACAAAGCTGCGGTACAAATGTATTTGGATGCGATCGCTAAAGCGAAAACTGAAGGAGGTAATGTGATCACGGGAGGAAATGTTCTTGAAGGTCCTGGATACGAATCCGGATGCTATGTGGAGCCTGCGATCGTAGAAGCTAAAAATGAGTTTGAGATCGTTCAGCACGAAACATTTGCACCAATCCTTTATATCATGAAGTATTCAGGTGGAGTTGAGAATGCAATTAAAATTCAAAATGGTGTTCCTCAAGGATTGTCTTCGGCGATCATGACGAATAATTTGAAAGACTCTGAAGCGTTCTTGTCATGTGCAGGTTCAGATTGCGGAATTGCAAATGTTAACATCGGTACATCAGGTGCTGAGATCGGTGGTGCTTTCGGAGGTGAGAAAGAGACAGGTGGAGGTAGAGAGTCTGGTTCAGATGCATGGAAAGTGTATATGAGACGTCAGACAAATACGATCAACTATTCTGACAGCTTGCCTTTGGCACAGGGAATCAAATTTGATCTATAATCAGATAATTATAAAATGAAAAGGGAGCTCATTGAGCTCCCTTTTTTAATTCCAATTGAAAAAGGTATCATCTCTGAGAGATTCCTTGAATACTTCTCTTAGCTTATCGAATCTTCTTTTCGCTTCCGGATCTCCCGACAAAGCCTGGTCTTTCAGTTTATAATATTCATCCAGCGTTTCTCCGAAAAGATCGTGATCAAGCTTGTTCTTTAACTCTGCAATTTTTGCGTTCACCTCGATCAGGGTATGCTCCAATTCACCGAGCTCCTGAAGCTCAGCATCGCTGGGGTCCTTCTTTTTCATAAGCTCCAGATAACGAGGAAGTACTTCGCCCAGCATGATTGCAAAGCGATCTAACTCTTCGTGTAAACGTTCCTTATGTTTTTCGAAATCCATTTGAGGGAAATTATGAAAAAAATAAAAACAGCCCTAGTACTGATCACAATTTAACAAATCTTTTCAGTGGAGAAGTGGTAAATTTAAACGCTCATGGCAGGTATTTATATTCATATCCCGTTTTGTAAGAAGAAGTGTAGCTATTGCGATTTTCACTTTACAACCAGCTTTCATGCATACAAGGATAGAATGATGAACGCTATTGAAAAGGAGATATCTGATCGAAAACGAGAAATTCAGACTCCGTTAGAAACAATATATTTTGGTGGTGGTACCCCGAGTTTATTGAGTACAACGGAACTTGCCTCAGTTCTATCAGCGATCAGAGCTAGTTTTGAAATAAAGGAAGATGCTGAAGTCACGCTTGAAACAAATCCTGATGATCTTAGGGATGTTGAGGTTATTCGCTCTTGGCGAAATGCCGGTGTAAATCGTCTCAGTATAGGTATACAGTCATTCCGTCAGAAAGACCTGGACTGGATGAACAGAGCCCATGATATTTCTGATATATTTTTAGCGCTTAAGAACGCGAAGGAGGTAGGTATTGATAATATAACCATTGATCTGATTTATGGATTACCGGAAATGGATCTGTCCGAGTGGGAAGAGCAGTTGGACCAATTTCTTGAATTAGAAATTCCCCATTTATCAGCATACTGTCTAACCGTAGAACCGCGCACTGCTCTCAACAAATGGGTGGAAACAAATGAAGTGAAACCCGCGAATGACGATTTACAGTCGGAACAATTCAACTTGCTTGTTTCTAAGCTCGCAGAACGGGGATACGAACAGTATGAAATTTCGAATTTCGCTATTAAGGGATTCCGATCCAGACATAATTCGGCATATTGGGAGGGTAAAGAATACCTGGGAATCGGCCCCTCTGCACATTCATTCGATGGGAAGGTAAGAAGGTGGAATGTGGCGAACAACCACATATATATGAAGGGATTAGAAGAAAACGAGGTTTACTTTGAGGAAGAACATTTAACAGAAAAGGAAAGGTTCAACGAATATCTTCTCACCGGACTGAGAAAGATCGAGGGTATCAGCCTGAAGCATGCCGAGGAGATTTTACAACCGGATAATACTTTCTATAAAACGCTCGAGAAGTTTGTCGATATGAAATGGGTCGATTTTGATCGTAAAAATGATCAGATCACGCTGACAATGGAAGGTAAATTAAGGGCGGATCACATTGCGTCATCGCTCTTCTTTGTCTAATCCTAAATGGTTAGGTATTTTTGTTTAAAATCAAGTGATTAATGAAATACGGATTATTCTTTTTAGCAGTAAACATCGCTTCAGTACTTTTTGCACAGAAAAAAGTGATCGATCACACGGTATATGATCAATGGAAAACCTTGGGTTCAGCTGTTTTGTCTGAGGATGGCAGGTTTGTTACCTACGAGATAAATCCGCATAAAGGTGATGGATATTTGTACATCTACAATGTTGAATCGGACAAACTGGATTCAATTTCCAGAGGTGCCGGTGCTCAGTTTTCAGGTAACGGAAATTATATCGCATTTAGGATCAAACCTCATGCTGATTCATTGAGAAAACTAGAGCTCGACAAGGTCGATAAGAAGAAGTGGCCGAAAGATACATTAGGAATTTATCACATCGGAACAGACTCCCTTTCGAAATACCCAAATCTGAAGTCCTTTGAATTAAGTGAAGGAAGTGATTGGGCACTCATCCAGTTCGACAACAACGACCTGCCGGAGCAAGAAGGAGTGAAGAAAAAGAAGAAGAAAAAGAAAAAAAAGGGTGAAGAGGAGTACAAATCAGAAGGAAAACTTTTGGCTATTTATTCGCCTTCAGGTGAAATGAAGTACTTCAAGGATGTTAAAGGCAGTACGATTAGTCATGATGGTAAATATTCGGCGTACTTCATTCACAAGAAGGTCAAAGCTGATTCAGTGCATTTGGTGCTCAGAGAGAACCTGAATGATAAAGAACATGCATTTAGCCGGGCATCTACAGACATTCAGCAGCTCGTATTCGATAGAGATTCCCGATATATTTCATACCTGAGCTCAGCAGATACAGCTAAACAGAAAAATTACGCTTTGAATCTGGTAGCACTATCGGAGATGAAAACGCTAATTACCATTGATTCTACATCTCAATTTGTACCGGCGGACCACTCACCAAGTACACATTTTAAACCGATCTTCACCTTAGATGGAAGAAGACTTTTCTTTGGTTTAGGGAACAGAGCTGAACCTGAAGTGAAGGATACATTGCTGGAG
>SBGS01000061.1 GCA_006226555.1 Bacteroidota bacterium | reverse complement strand
ATTCTTGCAAATACCAAAGCAAGCAGCGGTGAAGTAAACTGGAAATTCGATAAATACGACAACGAGTTGGAATTTGTAAAGTCTCTCGAATTATCTCTGCCAAAAGAGTACTACAAGGACGAAACATTTCGAGATGATAATAACTTATACCTTCTTTTCAAGAGTCGTAAAGGTGATTACCGTGTAGTGCGTTACTCCATAAAGACAGACGAATTTGATGAGATCGACGGAAGTATTGAACGCAAAGCATATATCCGAGACATGGCAGTATATAAAGATCATGCCTATTTTACAGCCTCAAAGAGAGGACTTCCTCACCTGTTGACAGTTGATCTGAAAACGGGAGTTCAGGATTACCGTCCCATCGAGATCGAAGGAATCAGCTCTAAGAAATTGTCAATCGATAATATGCAGATCCTTGAAGAGTCCAATGAGGTTTTCCTGATGGTGGAAGCTACGATCAGCAAAAGGCAGAATCGTATGTACGTAATACGCATGAATGACAAGGGACAGATCAAAGATCACTACAACTTCTCTGAAAATGCTGATTACAGAATTAATAGTCTTACCGCTTCTTCATTGGGTGGAGAGGATTATGTATTCTCAGGAACATATTCATCTAAAGCGAGCAGCGCTTCAAACGGAATGTACTTTGCACTTGTATCAAAAGGTAAAGTAACATCGATCAATTACTATGACTTTCTGGACCTTGACAACTTCCTGAATTATCTACCTCAAAGAAAACAAGAGAAAATAGAAAAGAAAAAGAGCAAGAAAGAAGATCGTGGCAAAGAATACACCATCAGTTACTGGTTGGCAACACATAACATCATCAAAGTAGATGATGGATATTTATTCCTTGCTGAAGCATATTATCCAACGTACCGAACTGAGGCTAGAACCACAACTACTTTTGTCAACGGTGTTGCAACCACCACTACAACCTATGTACAAGTGTTCGACGGATACCAGTATACCCATGCGTTCTTCGCGAAATTCAACTTTAAAGGAGAAAAAGTATGGGATCAATCATTTGAAATGTGGATGGCATACAAGCCATTCTACGTGAAGCGATTCATTAATATTGCCGAGCAGACACAGGACGCCATTAAGTTAGTATTTGCTACCTACAATAAGATCGCTTCAAAATCATTCTCATTCAATGGAGAGGTGATCTCGGATGAAATGTCAGATGAGATCGAAACAGGCTCCGATACAGATAAGACGAAACGTTCTTTCTCTAATATTTCATTCTGGTATGGCAACTATTTCCTTGCCTATGGTTCTCAAACCATTAAGAACAAGGATGGCGATGAAAAGCGCAAGCGTACAGTATACTTTGTTAACAAAATCAAGTTCTAATGTTTCCGGATCATTTCAGTGACCTACTTGGGAAGATCTTTTATGGTGCAGCCTTTGCAGACAAAGTGATCCGAGCAGAGGAGGTCAATGCTTTGCAGGAGCTCATAGCGGCAGATTGGAAAGAGGAACGCATTCTTCAATCTTTCTTCGAATGTATAAATTTGAATTACGATCGCAGTAAGGTCATTGATGACGTCGTATATCACCGCGTTCAGTATCCTGAGCTTTTTGATACAGATACCAACAAATTAATCGTGGAAACAGCATACAAGATCGTAAATGCTTCATCTGGAACGAACAAATCAGAGATCGTATTCATCAGTCAGCTGACGAATGCTTTAAAAACCAAATGATCTAAGGTGCAAAAGCGAATTACCACCGTCATAACGTTGCTGATTCTGCTTCTATTGGTAGTTACTCCCTTTATAGTCGGAAGTTACACCTTTGCTGATGCGCTACGCGGTTTTGAGATCATGCAGCAATACAAAGAAGGGGCTGCTTTTAATACGCTCAACTATCCTGGTATTTCAAATGCCATATACACCTATGAAATAGCATGGTGGGCTCCGGGACAATGGATCATTCCTTATGTTATCAGCCTGGTTACCGGAATTGCATCACTTCAGCAGCTGCAAGCCATAATGATTGCACTGGGATTGAGCGCTGCTTTTGTAGGATATAACCGACTTTTTCAGCTTTTGCAGATCGACCCTCTGATCAGGATCACTTCGCTTTTACTGATGGTCTGTTCTCCCCTCTTCTATTGGCAAAGTCTGATGTATCATGGTGGCGATTTGCTAACGATAGCTTATTCCCCATGGTTCGCTACCTATTTGATCACGCGCAACAAGATATTCTGTTTTAGAGAAGCGCTTTTCTTTTTCATCCTTGGTACTGTAGGTGTTTACTTAAAGACGAGCTTTTTACTTTTTGTTGCTGGAGGTGGTCTGTTCTTATTTTTCAGAGAACAGCAAACATTTCTTGAGCGTTTAAAGAGAAACTGGCATTTTGGTCTCGCTGCCCTTGGTGTACTCGTCTTTGCCAAATTCCTTCTTTTGAATGGTGAAACCCCAGGTTCTGCCATAGACCACGAAGGTTGGTTTGGTGTTCCGAACGATATTACAGGAGACCTGCTCTATAGCTTTAGCAGTCCATTAGGAATTTTCACCACAGCAGGGATATTGATCCAACGATATGCGGTTACACATGGTAGTGATCTGTTCGTCGTTTTCGTTTTACTGACACTCGCTTTTACTAGTTTTCTGTTTGTGATCAAAGAGCTTTGGCATCATCAACGCTACGGTAAACTGCTCCTATTTATGCCGTACACTGTTTTCTTTGCATTTCTGTTCTTCTATCTGGACGACAAAGCGGTTTCATACGAAATGAGGCATTTTGCACCACTGGCCTTCTTGTTCTATCCATCATTTATTGGTGCGATCAATAAAGTTATCGGTAGTCTGAGCTTGATCCTAATTAGTGTGGCGTTTATGCTGCTCAACGTAACAGGATATCTGGAACAACTACAGACGCTTCAGAAAATGGAGATCGTGAATGGCGTTAAATTGAGTTCGGAAGAAGCAGAACTGTCTCAAATGATACAAGAATGGGACAACAACCAAAGTAATTCCCTATTCCTGATGGAATCGTATTGGGCTCCCTCCTATCATGTTAGGAAAAATGATAAACTGGTAATCACGGGAGAGGAATTATCCGTCGTTTCAGGCATGGAGCTCGACAAACCGGATCGACTGAAGGAGGAAAAAGAACTTACAGAGCTGATCGAAGGATATAATGAGGTCTTAATTGTGGGATATCACCATAATTCGACAGATCTGTTTAACTTCGCGTCAACAGCCCATATCATCTCAGAAGGAGAGCTGGGCCGATTTTATTGGAAACGTATAAAACCCTGATCATGCAAAAGGAAGTTCTTGAAAGAAGTAATGGTAATTGTGAAATATGTGGAGCTTCCGGAAAAGTTTCGGTAATACAGGTAGAACCATTTCAGGGAATTGGAGCTGATGAATATGCAGCTTTGTGCGACACTTGTGCTAGCCAATACGCCGGCACAGCAGAGTCTAATTCCAGTCATTGGCGTTGTTTAAATGACGCAATGTGGAGCGAAGTTCCTGCTGTGAAAGTAATCGCCTACCGCATGTTGAACAGATTAAAAAGTGAAGGATGGCCGCAAGACCTGTTAGATATGTTCTATGCTGATGATGAAGTAATGGCTTGGGCGAAAGCAGGAGTTCGAGACGAAAACACGCCTGTTCATACGGATAGTAATGGTGTTGAATTACAAAACGGTGACACTGTCGTTTTGATCAAAGACCTGGATGTAAAAGGAGCCAACTTTACGGCTAAGAGAGGTACCGCAGTGCGCAATATCAAGCTCGTGCACGACAACCATGAACACATTGAAGGTAAAGTAAACGGTCAGGGAATTGTGATCCTTACCAAATACGTAAAAAAATAACTATCCTGCGTAGCGGATAGCGCTTAGCTTCCACTTCCCTTCTTCTTCAGTATAAATAATGAAAACAGCTGATTCGTAGATCTCTCCGTCTTCTTCGAAAGACGAGAAGATGGCGATTTGCAGTTCGTAACCTTCATCCGTTTCTACCACCTCGATCATAGATGGGTCTCCGTACTGCAGGTTCTCGCGCAGCTCCGCGTCCAGAATCTCTTCCACATGCATAAGGAAATCTTCTACAGACCACTCATCTTCATTCTTCTCCAACCCGATCACCCAGCCCCATTCTCCTCCAATGTAGGAGGCACATTGGGTACGAATTGCTTTCTTATCCAACTTAACAAGGGCCTGTACTTCATTATTCCAAAGCAGCTTCAGTTCGTCTTCGGTTGGTTGTGCAAACACGGCTCCAATAGCTAGCAGAAATAATCCAATGATATAGGTTTTCATGGTGAAGAATTTACTGTGAATGTAAATTAAAATTGAATGCAAAATAACTGTCTGAAGTAGTTTTTTATTTTCTCAATTCAGAGATAATGAACGGAATAATGTAATGTTTTCAACAACCCATTGAACCAACTGAACGATTAACTGTATCTTAATAGTACAAATACCACTTCAATGCGCATTTTTTACGTTCTTACACTGATCGCTTTTGGATCTATTTT
Source organism: Bacteroidota bacterium (assembly GCA_006226555.1). Taxonomy (GTDB): domain Bacteria; phylum Bacteroidota; class Bacteroidia; order Flavobacteriales_D; family Crocinitomicaceae; genus UBA4466. The sequence continues at coordinate 13,480 of SBGS01000061.1, read as the reverse complement.
AATGTCCAACTCTTGTGAAAAGGAAGCAGAAGCTATTAACCAGACCGAAACTCCTGTGGAATCGAACAATAAGCCCGATAAATTACACTTTCGCTTTAAAGGCACGCCAGATAAATGGAAGGCTGTTGACTCTTTGGAAAGAGAAGGTTTGTATCGTTCTGCACTTGAAATCGTGAATGAGATCTATACGGCTGAGTTCAAGAATGAAAACATACCGCAGGTGATCAAAGCCACAATGTATCGTCTGAAGTATAATTCCTATCTGGAAGAGGACGATTTTGTGAAAGCACTCGCCCAATTAGACGAGCTCGTTAAAACTCAAAAATTTCCCCTCAAACAGATCGCTCACTCAATAACCGCTGACGCATACTGGCAATATTATCAAGCGAATAGATATCGTTTTCTAAACCGCAGTGAAACAGTAAAGTTTGATCAGAATGATGTGCGTACATGGAACCTGAATAAAATACTAGACCATTGCAGAATGCACTATGTTCTGTCTGTAGAAGATCCAGACAGCTTATTTGCCACTGATATAGTTGACTTTACGGATATGCTAGTCATAGGCAATGAAACCCCAATCAGGAGACCTACCTTGCTGGACCTTTTGGGACACCGTGCACTGGACCACCTTCAAAACGATGAGACCGGTCTGTCTCAGGCGATAGATCATTATCGCATTCGAGGAAATACCTTCTTCGCTGAAGATAAAACCTTCTCAAGCACCAATCTTACTGATACGAGAGAAGCTACAAATCTTTCCATCGCCGTAGAGATTTACCAGACACTCACAGCAGCACACCTGAATGACAAAAGACCGGAAGCAAGGATCGACCTACTTATAAAACGCCTGAATTTTGTGCGTCGACAATCCATAGATGAGCAAAAGGATGAGCTATACGTTACCGCTTTAAATACAGCCCTTCAGCTATTTGCGGATCATCCAGCAAAGGCGGAACTGTCTTACCAGCTGGCATACTACTATTACGTTCGTGGCAACAATTATTCGAAAGAGAACAGCGAAGTTCGATGGGATAAAAAGCGAGCACTCGAGATCTGTGGAGAAACGATGGCCAAATACCCGGATTCATTTGGAAGCAAGCAGTGTAAAAATCTAACTGCATCGATAAAACAGCATATGCTGACGCTTCAAGCCGAAGAGTCTTACGCACCGGGAGAAAAAGGTAAATTCCTGGTCGAATACAAGAATCTGGATTCACTTTACTTCAGACTCGTTGAGATCCCAGCGAATTACTTTCTGGAAGAACGTCGCTATGGCAAGGAAATGTTAGCTGATCTACTTTCCAAGAAAGCAATTCAATCGTGGAGCTTCTCAGTAGGCAATCCCGGGGATTATCAAATGCACAGTATTGAGCTTCCGATGACCTTACCAGAAAAAGGACACTACGTGCTTATTACTTCTCCTCGCAAAGATTTCTCCGTTTCAAGCAATGGAATCGCGTACGCTGAGATCTGGTCGACTCATCTCTCTTACACCTACCGAAATACGGATAAGGAAGCTATTGAACTTCTGGTAAATGATCGTTTCACAGGTAAAGCAATTCCGGGAGTAAAAGTGAACACTTTAACACAGAAATATGATTATGTCTCTCGTTCTTACGTGATCAAGCAACAGGAATCATACACTACAGATAAAAACGGAATGGTAGTTATTGGTTCGAAATCCGATTATCGCCATATCTATGTTGATCTTCAACATGGTGATGATCGTTACAACAATGCCTATCAGATCTATCAATATCGTCCGTACAGAGATTCAAAGACGAAGCACAGCACGCACTTCTTCAGTGATCGCAGCATTTATCGTCCCGGACAAACTGTTTATTTTAAAGGGATACGCCTGAAGCACGATGATAACGAACACAGCATCGAAGTCGGTAAAAAAGTAAGTGCAAGTCTGTTCGATGTAAATGGTGAACGTGTAATGAGTCAGGAATTCGTAACCAATGAGTTCGGAACGTTCTCTGGAAGTTTTAAACTCCCGGAAGGATTACTCAACGGACAAATGCGCATTCAAGACGAATTCGGCAGCAAGTGGTTCTCAGTTGAAGAATACAAAAGACCGCGTTTCAGTGTGGAAATGCTACCCGTCGAGGGAGAGTACCGCCTGAATGACGACGTTACCGTATCTGGAAAAGCAACTGCCTATGCAGGATCAACAATAGATGGCGCCAATGTTTCTTATCGTATAACACGCGGTTGTAATTTCCCCTATTACAGATGGTACCGCGGTGTCTATCCACATGTTTCCTTGACCGAGATCGCATTTGGAACAGTCGAAACCGATGAGTCAGGAAAGTTTGAGATCACCTTTAAAGCGCAGGATGACCCTACCGTAAAACGTTCCCTTCGACCAACATTCTACTACACCGTTCACGTGGATGTAACGGATATCAACGGTGAAACCCGAAGCTCAGAATCATGGGTGAGTGTTGGGTACAATTGCCTGAATCTGAGCTTGCATTTACCGGATCAGATCGAAAAGAACGGCAAACACAAGTATCCTTTGAATGCCTTGAATTTAAATGGTGCCAAGCTACCTACCACAGGAGTTATCACGATCCAAAAAGTCATCGAAAATGATCGTGTTATGCGCTCAAGACTTTGGAAATCACCAGATATTCAACACTTCAAACGCGAAGAATTCGAGATCAGCTTTCCGATCGACGCCTACGAAAATGAGTTAGATGTAACTGAATTACCATTATCTGAAACGTTGGCAAGAGTCAACTTTGATAGTGAAAAGATGGATAGCGTTAAGCTTTCTGAGCTGAAAACACTTGACCCCGGTCGTTATAAGGTTGTTTGTTCGGCAATTGACCCTTTTGGTGAAAAGGTAGAAGATATTCACTACATCACCATCTACGATCGCAAAGAGACAGCAGCTCCTACGAAGGAAATCTGGACAATCACACCAATTAAAACGCATGCTGAACCGGGTGAATTTGCTGAAATCATGATCTCCTCTGCTACAGAGCTTCATGTACTTTACGAAATAGAAACGAGAAATAAAATCACCGTTCGGGAATGGATCAACTTGAATGGGACTCAGAAACTAATCCGAATTCCGATCACAGAGGAGCATAGAGGTAACATTGCAGTTCATTTAAGGGCAGTAAAATCAGGGAGGGAGTACACCGAAAATTTATCCGTACATGTTCCTTATTCCAACAAGGAATTGGATATTGAGTTTGAGACATTCCGTGACAAACTTCAACCAGGTGAAAAAGAAAAATGGCGCGTAACCATTAAAGGACCCAAGGGAGAAAAAATAGCTGCCGAAATGCTGGCAACGATGTACGATGCTTCATTGGATGCATTTGCGAGTAATTCATTCTACTTCAATGTATTTAATTCATTTTATACCCGAAGATACTGGGGCACTAATTCCTTTGGTCCATCTCATTCCACGCTTATTCAAGAAAACTGGAATCCATACGCGATCATGCCACATCACGAATATTATCGTCTGAACAATTGGGGATTCAGTGGTTATTATTCGCGTAATTACTACTACGATGGTTTGTACGACAGTTATGCTGTTGATGAAGCAGAGATAATTGAATTCGCTGATGCCGAGGAACCTGCGTCTGTAACCAGGACAGCTACCGGAGCGACATTAGGTGGTGCCAAAGGAGATCGTTCCTTGGTGGCTGAAGAAAAAAATCTTGAACAATCATCAGATAAGGATTACAGAGGAGATAACAACTTCCAGGGTAAACTCGAAAATGGATTGTCGGGAGAAATGGCAAATATCACTGTCCGTAGTAACTTCAACGAAACAGCATTCTTTTACCCTGATCTCAAAACAAACGAAAAAGGAGAAATAGTGATCGAATTCACTGCTCCTGAGTCCTTAACAAAATGGAAGATCCTGGGACTGGCGCATACAAAAGATCTGAAGTCGGGGGTTATCCAAAAAGAGCTGGTAACCCAAAAGGAATTAATGATCCTGTCAAATGCGCCACGTTTCCTGAGAGAAGGTGATACACTTCAATTTAGCGCTAAACTCTCTAATTTATCAGAGAAAGAGCTGAATGGTTCAGCAGTACTGCAATTGATCGATCCAAAAACGGACAAGGTATTGAATGAACTATTCTCAAATGTGGAAAGTTCAAAATCCTTCTCGGTAAAAGAAGGTCAAAGTACAGAGCTTAAATGGAGATTAGAGGTGCCATTCGGGTTGGAAACCGTGAAATATAAGATCGTTGCAAAGGCCGGAAACTTCTCTGACGGAGAGGAAATGATACTACCGATCCTCAGCAACCGAATGCTTGTAACGGAATCCCTGCCGCTTGCCTTGAGAGGTACAGAGACAAAACAATACCGCTTTGAAAAATTGATCAGTTCCGGTAGCTCTACTTCGTTAAAACACCATATGTTAACGCTGGAATATACTGCTAACCCCGCATGGTATGCCGTTCAGGCTATGCCTTATATGATGGAATACCCGTATGAGTGTGCTGAACAAGTATTTACAAGATATTATGCCAATGCCATTGCCGCTGAGATCATGAATTCAAATCCAAAGATCAAAGAGGTATTTGAGCAATGGGAAAATGAAAGTCCGGAATCACTTCTCTCCAATCTAGAAAAAAATCAGGAATTGAAATCACTGCTTTTGGAAGAAACACCGTGGGTTTTCGAAGCTCATGACGAATCAGAGCGTAAAAAACGGATCGGATTGTTGTTCAACATGAGTAAAATGAATCGCGAGCTGAACAAAGCAATGCGGAAGCTCCAGCAAATGCAGGTTAGAAACGGTGGTTGGCCATGGTTCAAAGGAATGGAAGAAAGTCGCTACATCACCCAACATGTCGTAACCGGCATGGGACACCTTGATGCCCTAGGAGTAAAAGATGTCCGCGAAAACAACGATACATGGAACATGGTGTACGATGCTGTTCGTTACCTGGATACGCGCATCAAAGAAGATTACGATTGGATCAGAACACATTATACGGACTACAAAAGCACTCAGCATATTAACAGCACACAAGTTCAATATCTCTATGCAAGAAGTTATTTCCCTGACATTGAGCTTTCTTCCTCGTGCAAAGAGGCAGTTGCATACTTTGAAGAACAGGCCAATACGTATTGGAAATCTTTCAATCTATACAACGAGGGCATGATCGCATTGTACGCGCATCGTGATGGCAATACAATACTCGCTCAAAAGATAATGGCATCCTTAAAAGAACGTTCCATTTCAGATGAAGAATTTGGTATCTATTGGAAAGACAATGTTTTGGGATACTATTGGTACGATGCACCGATAGAAACTCAAGCCCTGATGATAGAAGCATTTGATGAGATCACAGATGATCAGGATGTTGTTGAAGGATTAAAGGTCTGGTTACTGAAGCAAAAACAGACTGCAGACTGGAAAACGACAAAAGCAACTGCTGAAGCATGTTATGCTCTGCTCCGTCGCGGCACCGATCTGCTTACCGAATCAGGAGACTACGAGATCAACCTGGGATCCATAAAGATCGATAAATCATCCCCACTTGTTCAGGCAGAAGCCGGCACTGGTTACTTCAAAACCAGCTGGGCAGGTGAAGACGTGAAACCTGAAATGGGAGAGATCACAATCAGCAGAAATGGTGAAGGAATCAGTTGGGGCGCAATCTACTGGCAGTATTTCGAAGACCTTGACAAGATCACACCTCACGAAACACCTCTTTCCTTGAAAAAAGAGTTATTCCGAGTGGTAAACACAGCTTCAGGACCTGTTATCGAACCGATCTCAGGAGTAAGTGATCTGCAACGCGGAGACAGGATCCGTGTTCGTATTGAATTGAGAAGTGACCGCAACATGGAGTATCTGCATCTAAAGGATATGCGAGCATCCGGGCTGGAACCTGTAAATGTTTTCTCAGGGCATCGCTGGCAGGACGGACTTTCCTATTACGAGTCGACGAAAGATGCGGCTACCAACTTTTTTATAGAATATCTTCAAAAAGGAACCTATGTTTTTGAGTACGACCTCATCGTTAGCCACGATGGAAATTTCTCAAATGGAATTTCAAGTATCCAATGTATGTACGCTCCGGAGTTTACATCACACAGTCAAGGTGTTAGAATAGAGGTCGGAAAAATAGCGAAGTAGGAATCATGGATTGGTACGAATGTTAACATAATTTTACACGAAAGCTGGAGAACATTGCGTACATTCGTTATCGGTTATGTTACCAATAATACCTTATTTCAATACCAATGCAAAACATTTCCTTCCCAAAAGAAAAACAAGATCTGTTTTATAAAGAGCTCCGAAAACGTGTAAATCAATACTTTAAGGATAACAATATTTCTCGCCACGCGAACACGAACATGGTCTTAAAGACCATTTTTATGCTTGCCTTGTATATTACTCCTTTTGTTCTGTTACTTACTGTGATCGAAAACGTATGGTTAAGCTTGTTATTCTGGGCTATCAGTGGTTTAGGAATGGCCGGGATAGGTCTTTCGATCATGCACGATGCCAATCACGGAGCATATTCAAAAAACAAATTTGTAAACAGTCTCCTTTCTAAAACAATGCTTTTAGTGGGTGGAAGCGACGTAAACTGGCGAATTCAGCACAACGTATTACACCACACATATACAAACGTTTCAGACCACGATGAGGATATTGACGCACCATCATTCTTGTTGCGCTTTGACCCTAATAAAGAACGTAATAAGCTACACCGCTTCCAATTCATCTATGCGTGGCCGTTTTACGGTCTGATGACGATGATGTGGTTCTTTACAAAGGACTATCAAGCTACGGTTCGTTACAAGAAAAAGAATCTTTTTGCGACACAACAGATCAGTCTGGTTAAGCACTGGACAATTCTTATTCTGTCTAAAGTATTGTATGGTTTTGTATTTATAGCGCTACCAATCTGGTTGACACCGGGCCCATGGTATGTTGCATTGATCGGTTTCTTCCTGATGCAATTCGTAGCAGGACTGATCCTTGCTTTGATCTTCCAACCGGCGCATGTTATTCCGGATACTACTTTTCCTATGCCTGATACAAATGGAGTCTTGGAAGAAGACTGGGCCGTTCATCAATTGTTAACTACAGCTAACTTCGCTCCGAAGTCACGTCTTTTCTCTTGGTATGTCGGAGGTCTGAATTTCCAGATCGAACACCATTTGTTCCCGAACATTTGTCACGTTCACTACAAGAAGATCTCCAAGATCGTAAAGGAGACGGCGAAGGATTATCACTTGCCGTACTATTGCAACAAAACATTCTTCCACGCACTTAAAGCGCATGGAAAAATGTTGAAGATGTTGGGTAGAGAGGACGTCATTAAGACAGCAACTACCTGAGGGTCATTTTCGTACGACAACGATCGATCGAATCCATCGCGCGATTCAGTGTATCCTTACTGAGCGTTAATTCTCCGCATTTGCGGTAATGATCAATCGCAGTGTCATACTGACCTAGCTGCTCATACATGATACCGTATTCGTTATAAACATTTGCTTTATCCACACCGGGAACCGTCAAGGCTCTATCTAGCAATAATTTAAGCTCGTCATACTTGCCAAGTGTTGATAATAATATACTGTAGTTGGTGTAAATGGATGGATAACTGGGATCAGCATCCAATGCTTTTCGATAGCACTCCTCCGCTTTACTGTAGTCCTTTAATTTCGTCTCGTACATCCATCCCATGTGGTTGTATGCTTTTCCGAAAAGTGGATCTTCCACAAGAATCTCTTCTAATTTTCGAAATGCAGAGTCGTAATACCCATCCTTAATATCGAGGTCTGCCTGATGAAAAAGCTCCTCCAGTCTGAAACGATTGCTCATTTATTTTTCGTTTTCGTCGTTGGTCGTATTGTCTAAAATATCTGAATTCTGTTTCGCTTTCTTGTTCTTGTTCTGGATCAGCACTACGATAACACCGATCACTGCTCCGATAATTGCTCCCTGTATCATATAATTATTTTGACGTAAGATAATAACTTTGACAAAAAGATCAGAAATGAAATTGCTGTTGCGCTACCCACATTATTTTGGATTCAATGAAGAGACTGCCGGAGATAATGAATTCCAGCAAAACGTATTTTCACAAGCCTCGGATAACGAACTAAAAGCAGCTCAGGCTGAATTTCAGAATATGTTAGAATTGTTGCGAAAAAATGACCTTGATCTTATCATCATGGACGAAGAAGAACCTAGTACGTCGAGTCCCGATGCCTTATTTCCTAACAACTGGTTTTCAACTCATCCGGAAGGATTCCTTTTTACCTATCCCATGCTCGCAACCAATAGAAGAACAGAGCTAAATTCAGAATATATTCGCTCTCTAGGGAGCTATACGCACATACCTTTAGAACATCACAGCGAACACCGCATCTTCCTGGAAGGTACTGGAAGTCTGATATTGGATCGAGAAGCAAAATGTATTTATGCCTCACGTTCAGAGCGCACCCATGAGGGCTTGTTGCAAGAGGTAGCTGATAAACTAAATTACGATACGTGTGTTTTTGATGCCTTCTCCCCTTCCGGCAAAGCGATCTACCACACTAATGTTGTGATGCACATCGGAAAAGACTACATCTGTGCTGGAACGGATCTCATTCCGGAATCAGATCGTAACTTGTTTAAAGAACAAGTGAAACGTTCAGGAAAAGTATTGATCGAGCTCACTTCAAATCAGGTAATGGAGCACTTTGCAGGAAATATGCTTCAGGTTATCTCACGCGGTGGAAAACGAGTCCTATTGTTATCCGAAAATGCCCATCGTTCTCTCGACAAGGAACAAATCGCTTCATTATCGGAATATAATGACGTAATACTGCCGATACCGATCCCAACGATAGAACGCATTGGCGGAGGAAGTGTAAGATGTATGGTCGCGGAGATCTACTAAAAAAACAACTATTCTGCTTCCAACCATTCATACGCACTCTCCTGATTTCGGAATATCCTAACCGGTATACGCGGTTTGTTAAAAAGAATGTAAAACCTTACGATCAAAATGTGAGCAAGGTTGTCGGAAATAAATGCAACTTTCTTGCGCTTTTCAGAATAATATTCCGTGGCTGCGATCTTTCTTGCTTCATCGTTCATGGATGAGAAGGCATTTCCATATACAGCTACAACGTATTCGTTATCACCGACCAGCTCTTCATATCCTTCATAGATCAAGCGGATAGCTTGCGCATCAATAACCTGCTCCTCGTGTATTTCAAGAATGAGGAAATTATCTTTCACCAGGGTAATGGTGAACTTATCATGTAGCACTTGCTTCATGGGAAATAATGGTTACGATCCTTACGAATGTAACACTGTGAAGCAAGAATACCAAATCCTCAAGAATAGATCATTCGTCTCTTTGAAAGAGCCAATACACAGTTTTCCAATCCTGTTGCGGAGAATAAAAGGTGTTTTGATCCTGAATGAAGAGCTCTAAAACTTTTGGACCAAACATTACGGTCTTGACTTCGTCGGCTCTTATTTCCAATTGGTTACCATTTAACTTCCAACTCCCCTTAATTTTATGAATTGTCTTCCCAAAAAGAATCATATCGACCCCCTTTTCAACATATTTTCCGGAGCTCCGAAATTTGTACGTGGTTTGTTGTGTTGCATTGCAAACATAAGGTTGAACCAGAGTATCTACTACACAAAAATGCCACTTACCTTTTGTGATCTTCAATTCTTTAGTTTGTGCAAAGCTGTTCGTTAGTTTAATCATGAACAGAATGGTTATAGTAAGTGCTTTCATGGTTCTTCCTTTCTTTTTGAACTAAAATTCTCCAATAAGTAACGAATGAGAATAACTGATAAATGTCATTCTTCATGAAAACCGAATATTGTACATTGGTTTAAATCAAACTTATATGAGAGTCTATTTGGTATTATCGTCTTTGCTTCTGATGTTTTCCTGTAAAAAAGACAATCCTGAACCGATCATTATAGACAATGGCGGCGTACCGGTTCCTGTCGTTGATTTAAATTGTCATTTTTTTGGGACTGTAAATGGAACCGACATCGAATTGACACCCAATGTTCTTGGATTTTATGGCTACACAGCGCTAAACTCTGATTACATCAATATGACGACTGTAGAATCGGTTTATTCATTCAAAATGCAGTCCGATCAAACACCTACAGCAATAGAGGTGAGACATGGTGGTTTGTTTTGGGATTCTGGTAATGGTAACACTTCGCCGACACTCAGTGCTTTCAATAGTTTTCATTTTTCAGACACCTTGCCGTCCTACACCATCGATGCGCTATCGGGATTTGAAGCGATTTTTACGGATTTCAATGGTGGGACATGGGTTAGTAGCCCCACAAGTCCAAATCCTCAGAGTGTTGAATTCACTTTTATCTCTAACGAATCGGATAACTCAGGTGACTATTCAAAATTCTCTTGTGAGTTCTCTTGCTATTTATATAATACGGGACAAACAGATTCTATTCTCATAGAAAACGCAACATTAACGGGATGGTTTAAGAGATAGGATCTGCCCAAAACTAACCAATCATTATCTTTTATTTCTTAACCACAGGCGTGTAACTTCCTTCGCGTCTGTTTTAACGCTGATCTCATCCGGCGGACCATCATCATAGAAGTAAAATATTCTGCTTTCATCGAATAATTTGAATTCACCTGACTTGATAAAATCTGTATCGCCACCGAAGCCATAACCTCCATAAATAACATATTCCACCACAACAGTACTATCCCAGTCATTGAGCACCATAGAAGTCATAGCAGGAAAATCAAGTTCCAATTCATTCCCTGAAGCAAGTTTATACGAAGGAGTGCAATAGACCAGATAGTCCTCAAATTCAGCATCACCGGTAACGACATAAAATCTTCCTGCTGTGAATAACATAAGAAAAACAAATCCAACTCCTGTAAAAAACCCAAGTATCCCAGCTAAACCAGCATTCCTGTTCAGTTTTTTCGCAATGAATGAAAATAAAAATATTATCAATATTCCGCAGCTAATAAACAAGATCAAACCGTACCAAAAGGATAGCATCATTATGCAGTAGTAAAAGATTTCAATCTACAAAGTATGAAATATTACTTAACGAAATACATGATTTTTATCAGCATATATCTTGACGACTGTTCTGGATAAGAATTCAATATGTCCATATTTTGGCTATACGTATAGTTAGGTAGATTATGAAATGGTCTTATGTTATAATACTTAGTATACTCCTATTACAGAGTTGCAACGTTCTCTGTTATAAGCAAATTAACCTCAATAAGGTTGAAAGCAACGAGTACATAAACAAAAAACTGAAGAAGAAACATAATCCTTATGTACTTTTTGTCCATACAATAGACACAGCAGGCTCGGTGTTGCAAACTTATAAGGCTGTAGCTCCAGTTATAAAAGATTCCCTTATTTATGCCATGTATAATACGGCGGACACATCAACTGTAACGCTAAGATATTATGCTATACTAAAACAAAAATCTATTGATAGTATAAGTAAAACACACTACAAAGCTCGCGAAAATCATGAGCAACTAAATCAAATACACCTTACCATTTTAGACACTGTTCAAAGTTCATCTCTGCGACCAAATGGCTTTCATGAAAATGAAATTGTACATCTGGAAAAGATAAGTAGAACCGATGAAAGATGGCTTTATGCTATCATTGGTATATTGTTTTTGCTGGAAAATTTGATACTCTTTCTCTACTATAAATCTAACTTTTTATCTTAATCTGAATTTGTTAGTCCATGAAATGGTTCTTTTTCTCCACAATCAGTTTACTGCTCCTACAGAGCTGTGGGAGTGTTGTGACCTACAATAAGATAAACCTTCGTTCTGTGGACAGGTCGAGTTTTCTCCAAGAAAGAATTAACCAAACTGAAGATCCGTATACCTTTTTTGTGCATACCCTAGATTCAGTAGGAGATCCTTTAGCTCTATTTCAGGCTATAAAACCGAACATTAAAGACTCTATCATCTACGCCAGTTACTTTGTTCCGGATTCCTTGAGTACTAAACTTGTCTACTATGAACAATTAAAGAATTCTTGTGAGGAATGTAGGACCAGTACACCTGCAACAGTAAGTTATAATAGTATAAATCAGGTACACCTGACTATAATTGACTGGGATGGATCAAAAAGCTTTCAAACAAAAGGAATTCATGAGAATGAAATTGTTGGATTGGAAGAAATTGATGATTCCATCTACACTTCTTCAGGTGCTGTTGTCGGGATATTGATCGCTATTTTCGTGGGCGTTGTCATTATTGTAATCAATTCGATCAGTAAGATCAAAACGAATTAAAAAAGGTGATCAAGAAAAAACTCCCACCTTTCGGCAGGAGCTTTTCGTTATTGGGTTTAGGTGTTATTTCAATAAGCTAACATGGCCAACGTACTGCTTACGTTCTGAGCTGTTTTTTACGCGAGCGATCACTTTCCAGCTGTATACACCATCCTGCGTTTGGAAATCCTGACCTGCAAATGTACCGTCCCACCCCACATATTGATCGTGTGATTCGAATACCAGCTGACCCCAGCGGTTGAAAACATATAATGTATATCCTTCTTCTTCAAAACCGTCCAGGATAGGTAAAAAGATCTCATTCTTTCCATTTCCATCTGGTGTAAAGGCATTTGGAACAAATATGTTGTAATCCTGCTTGATATTGATATAGCGAATGAACTCATCAACACAACCATGAGGTGATGTTACGGTTAGCGTGATCTGATACATTGATCCTTCTTCGGACGCAAATTCATGCGTTGGCTCGAACTCTGAACTGTTCGCTGTTCCGTCGCCAAAATTCCATACGTACGTGCTGCCTCCGATACTTGTATTATTAAAGCCTGTTATCGGTTCAATAGTCGAAATATCATCATTCAAAATATCAAATGCCGCTAAAGGATTTTGATGTACAAGAACAAATACGGAATCCTGATCAGAACATCCGTTTGCTCCAATACCGGTAACGACATATATACCACTTTGTTGAGGTGAAAATGCCATTCCATTCTGTATGCCTCCACTCCATGCGTACATTACCGCGCCTTGTCCAAACAATGTCACTTCTTCTCCAAAACAGATCTCAGCTCCGTTTGCAGTTACAACCGGATTGGGTAAGACTGTGATTTGAACCGTATCCGATCCTGTGCAGCCTATAGCTGTTGTATCATATACCACATAAGTTGTTGTACCTATGCCCTGAATAAAGGGAACGCCATTTTGTACCCCATTTGTCCATGCCAGCTGAGGTCCTCCCTGACTATTCAATATCACCGCCGTATTTTCACACACCGTTTGATCAGGTCCAGCATTCGGTGTTGGTAAAGCGCCAACTGTTACGATAACTTGGTCTGTATTTTGACAACCGTTCGCATCTATCCCTGTTACTGTATATGTTGAAACACCTACACCCTGAACAAAAGCCACTCCATCGGTAACGCCATTATCCCAGGAATAATTTAATGCTCCTGAACC
>SBGS01000079.1 GCA_006226555.1 Bacteroidota bacterium | reverse complement strand
AAGTAGTAATGGTTCAGATAGTTGGATTTATCGAGCAACTCTACGTATGTGAAAGAGATAAAAAACAGAATTGCTGAAAAGCGATACATGAACCCGAGAAGAATGCCAAGTGCTCCGATGAGCATAAAAAAGAATGGTAGATACATCCAAAAGCCCGGTAATGGGTGGACCCATTCAAAGCCAAGATATGGGAAGAAAACTTTTGGTGCAATGTAAAGCGATTCTACCCATCCGTTTAAAAGAAAGCGTGTAATGCCAAATAACATCAGTGCCCCAAAGATGATCCTAAAAGAAATCAATGGGGCAATAGAAACTGATTTAAAAGGTGAGAGATATTTATTTAATTTTTCAATCACCGTCGTTATCCTGATATGTGATGAGTACACCAAAAGCGGATGTCATATCTGTCTTGATATTCACTACCTGGCCTGCGATCAATGTATACAACTGATCAAGTCCGGCTGCATTCACAAGCATTTCCTCTTCGAGTGTTCCGTTAAAGCTTTGGATATTTTGAACGATCTGTGCGAATTTATTATTGATGGTATTCGAAAGGTCTGTGCGTTCAAGATGTACAAGATAATCGTCAAACCCAATTCCCTCATTACTGCCAATAAACGAGTTCCCATTGTATAACTGATGTAATCTCGTCATACTTGCCTTCAAGACTTCAAGCGACAATCCACTGTATCGCACTTCGATGTATTCCGGAAGTTGAATACCAAGACTTTGCTTTCCAATTGGAATACCCAGCTTTGCATTCTTTGCCAGCTCATAATCGCGATTGAATTCGTTTACAAGCTGAGAAAACGCGGATGTACTTTCAGTACCTGTCGAGCTAATAAATGTTCCACGGTATGTGGTCCACAAAGATTTGAGCAGTGCACTTTCGGATTTTAATTTTTGAATAAGGTCACTAACATACGTTCGGTAGTTTGAATTGGCCTGTAGCTCAGAAAGCGCATTGTGGCGATATAGCAGAAAGTCAAGCGCAGAAAGTCCTACGGCATCAATATTCGCAGCGGTAGCGAGGCTATAGCTGCCGGATGTTATGTTGTTCAGTACAATTGTCGTATCTGTAGGAAAGGTACAAATGGAGGCTTTTAGTGCATAATCTTTCATTGGACCGAAGTCGTAGATCTTTACAGCCTGCCAAAGTAAATATGAATCTTTCCATGAATTTCGCAATGCTTCGAATTCTTGAGAGCCAGGGGATGACGAAAAAGTCGAAAATTCTGTTTCAAGTGTTTGAATCGATGCATCAAATGCATTAATTGCCGGGATAATCAAATTGTCAGCAACATTGATCAATAATGAAGCTTTGTCGAATTCCGGAATATTGTCATCATTCTTCTTTTTACAGCTAACAGCTATAAGTAGAATTCCGAATATAAAGAGAGCCTTTTTCATATCAATATTTTGCTTGGAGTTGCGCTTTGATCCCATTAATGTCCTGAATGGTCATATCCCAAAAGTTAGCTTTAAAAAGATTCATTAGTGCAGCGTGCTCCGTTGGATTCATTCTTCTTGTTTCAACAGGTGCGTAACGAATATTCCAGGCAAAAATGTACGCCTCAGCAAGAACATGCAGGAATTTTGCATCGTCAGAACCGAAGCTTGAGATCGCCTGGTCTAGATATGAAATCGCCTGATTTGCAGTGATATCTTCCCATTCCAATCGGATGGCCTCAATAGCAGCATCTCTGTCGGCGTATACGCTGGCACCGATCGCCGCTCTACCTTTCAAGAAGTTGTTCATCATATCAGCATTGCAGTTCAGCAGACTGTTTTGTGAATTGCAGTATTTACCCCAGAAATCATTTGGGATAATGGAAGGAAAGCTTACATCTACTCCAAAATAACCGAATGCTTCGTCCCAGTGATGTTGCATAGTGGTGTAGTAAAGTCCGTTAGATGGGTCCACGGCTGTTGTGTTATCAACATCCATTTTACCCGGTCCGAAATAGACGTTCAGTGCCTGATACATGAAGACTGCTCCCATCAATCCTTTTTCAATGAATTGAAGCGGTTCGCGACCGTTTGCATCGAAAAGATAAGTAGAAGTACCTGTAGTGAGTGTTCCTGCCTGACCATTGGAAGCACTGATCGCGTAATCTTGGCTAGCAAGGGAAATGTCGTCCATCCAGCTCTCGAACATGGCTTGATCCAATGAGAAACACTTGTCTTTAAGTTGTTTTGTAGAGGAGAAAGAGAAATTTCCGTTACCGTTACCTCCAGTATTGGCAAACATGTCTTTCAGCGCTTGAGCGTCAACAACGCTTGAAGTACCTGACTTCATAAGTATAACCATTTCGCGCAATTGATTCAAACGTTCTGTTTGGCCACTGTAGTCTACAGTATTGTTCCCATTTGCATCTAGAAATGCATAGGTACTTGGTATAGAATAGGACGGAGCTTCATCTTCATATGTACACGAACCATCATCTTTCTTTGCTTTTTCAGAGTAGTTTGTTGCTCCGGGATCTGTACACCCCTTCTTTTTACAACTAACAGCGGTGAAAAGCAACCCACCGGAAATCACGATATAAAGTAATTTTTTCATACACGTTCAATTTGAGGACAAAGTAACTGCCCATATCAATTGAACGCAATACCGAAAAAGTGGTATTTAAAATGATTCTAAATAAAAACGAGGCCTTTTATCGTTTCACGAAAGGTTCCTGAAACTGGAATGCACCGTTCGTGATCGTAAGGAAATAGCTTCCCTCTGAAAGATCAGAAACATCAAGCTTGTACTCTTGCTCTCCAGTCATCCAGGGTGTGAATTCTTCTTGACGAATAATCTTACCATCCATGCTTACTATGCCTAGATCAATTGTATCGAGCGAAGATGCATAGAAAGTTAGCTTTAATTTTTTTCCTACAGGATTTGGATAGAGTTTCAGGTTGAAGACATTCTTACCGTTGATTGTTGTTTCCTCCAGATCGGCCTGTGTCTGATCGATATACACTTCAAAAATGGTAGTCGTTGCGGAACTTTGTGTTCCATCGTTCACAAAGAAGATGTTTTCTCCAGTACTCTCTATACCTCCATAGATATAACCTACCAGAGTTCGTTGAGCAGGTACGGAGCTTAGGTTAAGAACATGATTGCTGTATTGATATTCCGGAAGCGGGATGAATTCCGATCCAGGCCCCATCAATGCAGGCATCTCAATGTAATCCAATTTAGTTTCTATCATACTTCCGTCACCCATACGACTCACGCG
>SBGS01000278.1 GCA_006226555.1 Bacteroidota bacterium | reverse complement strand
AATTTTCCCGCCGACATCATGTTTCACAACTTCTCGCCGGATTATATCATCGGAAGTAATGTTTCGTACAATGCTTCACCCCCTGATCCTGATGATCTGATCGGACAGCTGACGAATATGCTGGTTTCGCATACAGATTATATATTACCCTGCCAGGAAGGATTTATTATTACGCCAAATACCGATGTTTCTTCATTTGATTTCAATAACGCCAAAAAAGCAATTGAAGACGGATATAACTCCACAGTCGCCGTTATCGACAGTATTTTGATCAATCTTCCTGAAATCTCCACAAAACTAGAGATCGAAAGTCGTCGAAAAATATTTCTTTCCAAGTTACAATCGACATCGCCGATGATTTCTAAAGTGACCATCAAAACGAACGGTAAAAAATTGAAATTCGCTGAAAGAGCCATGCTTAGGTCGAGAAAAGGTGAGCTCGCAGATCTCGATAAGATCCAAAAAAGGTATTACCGATTGTACAGCGCACCGCAGATCGATTTTATTTATCCTACCGTAAGTTGGAATCCGGATTCTACCTATACACTTGATCTGAACATTCGAAAAGCGAAAGACTTTATTGTAGATGTAGGAGGCCACCTTTCTTCACGACCGGTTAATACGGGCTATTTTGGATTAACCTACCAAACACTTGGTAATGTCATGACATCGACAAAGCTTGAATCTAATTTTGGTAAATTCTATGGTTCTGCCAAAGCATCATTCAAATTAGACCTACCTCTCAGCTACCCCTTTTCTACAAATCTGTACTTTGTTCTGAACAGATGGGATTATTTCAGAAGTTTTGCCACTTTCTTTGAAGATGTTCAACCTTCATTCCTGGTGCAAAACGAAGTATATGCAGGAGCAAGGTTTGATCTTCCTATCGGGAATAACATGATCACCTCATTTGACGCCAGAGCATTTCAGATAGATGACAGTTACTACCAGAATTCATCCTTTACAAACAAGGATACCGCAGATGTCACTCATTTTGATGGGTCATCATTTAGCTGGTCGATCACCCAGAATTCTTTGAACAGAAAACAATTCGCGAATTCCGGTCACTTTTTCCGACTACGATTCAGATATGTCAATGGAAACGAACAAAGTTTATCAGGTTCTACCTCACCAACAGACTACTACATTGAAAAACAGCATACCTGGATAAACTTGTCTCTGGACTATCAATCTTTCCTTGTCGATGAACCCATCTTCCACTTGGGCATACATGGGCAGATGGTTTTCAATTCTCAATCGCTTTTTGCCAACTACACTGCTTCCCTACTCACCATGACGGAATTCTCACTCGTACCTGATGCGAAAACCTATTTCTTGCCCGAATATCGTTCGCCACAATTTATTGGATTGGGAGTGAACACCATTTTTACGATCAAAAAGAAGATAGACTTACGCTTTGATGGTTACTTGTATCAACCTTTTGTGAGACTGGAATTGAATGATGACGGTTTGCAGACATACTCTAAACCCTTCAAGGGTGACATATTCATGGCATCTGCATCTATCATCTACAACAGCTTCATTGGCCCCATAAGATTTACATCAAACTTTTTCCCGAATCAAAACCAGCCGATCACCTTCCAGATAAGCTTTGGGTATATTCTCTTTAATGAGCGGGCAATTCGCTAGGGTTATTATCTTTGCGTCAAAATTCATTTATGCAGAAAATCATCTCTGGTATTCAACAAATGGGAATCGGAGTTCCCAATGTTCAAGAAGTTTGGAAGTGGTATAGAAAGATGTTTGGAATGAACGTCAGGATCTTCGAAGAAGCAGCTGATGCCCCATTGATGACACGTTATACCGGAGACAAAGTTCACTCGCGTACAGCTACTCTTGCTGTGAGCATGGATGGAGGTGGTGGATTTGAGATCTGGCAATTTACATCTCGTCCTACTGAAAAAGCAACATTTGACATTCATTTGGGTGATTTAGGTCTGTACGCCTGTAAAATGAAATCTCGAGATGTTAAAGCATCTTATCAGTATCACAAGGAAAATGGTGTAAAACTGTTGAGTGAGTGTTTACAAGGACCTGATGGGAATTTTAATTACTTCCTTGAAGACCCGAACGGAAATATCTTTGAAGTTGTACAAGGAAGTGGATGGTTCAAAAATACAGGACATCCTTCCAAATGTGGTGGAGTTGCAGGAGCCGTAATCGGTGTTTCTGACATCGATGCTTCCTTAAAACTATATCAGGAAATTCTGGGATACGAGACGATCGTTTACGACACTACGGACTCATTCGAGGACCTAACAGGGCTTCCGTCCGGAAACGGTAAATTCAGACGTGTTCTTCTGAAACATAAACAAGAACGTCTTGGACCTTTCGCACGCTTATTCGGACCTACTGAAATAGAATTGGTTCAATCGATCGATCGCACCGACGTGAAGAAGATCTTCGAAAATCGTTTCTGGGGCGACTGGGGATTCATTCACCTTTGTTTTGATATTCAAGGAATGGAAGCGCTAAAGTCAGAATGCGAATCAAAAGGTTTTGAGTTCACGGTTGACAGTGGTGATACATTCGATATGGGTGAAGCAGGTGGAAGATTTGCCTACATTGAAGACCCGGACGGAGCATGGATCGAATTTGTTGAAACACATAAGGTACCCGTGATCAAAAAGATCGGTTGGTATATTCATCTGAAGAAAAGAAAACCGGGTAAACATCTTCCAAATTGGATGTTGAGTGCCATGGGACTCAGCAAGGTGAAAGATTAGTCTTGAGTGTTCAGTAGATCTGATTGATTCAACTGTGTATTTTGTACTGACCTTTTTTCATATCTTTGGAAGCTAAGCTATTAAATAGATGAAAACGAAACTCCTATTTCTCCTCTTACCCATTGTACTAGTATTATTTTCCTGTAAGGAAGAAATTGAGCTTGTTGGCGAGTTCAAAGAAACAGCTGTGATCTATGGTCTCCTGGATCAAACTGACAGTGTTCACTTGATCAAGATCAACAGAGCATTTATCGGTCCGGGTAACGCAATCGAAATTGCTCAAATCCCTGACTCCAGCTATTTCCCTCAGGTTACTGCGGTAGTTTCTGAGTACATCGACGATATTCCAACGGGAAGAATTTGGAACCTTAAGGATACGACTATCTCGGGTAAAGACGAAGGAGCGTTTTATGGTCCGGAACAGAGAATGTACGTATTCTACAGTAAGAGTATCGATAACAGTTCATCACCAACAGGAAATTCTTTGAACCCAAATGC
>SBGS01000221.1 GCA_006226555.1 Bacteroidota bacterium | reverse complement strand
ATAAAATAACCTCTTTTTTAAGCAACATTTGCAGTGAATATCACCAAGAAATGAAACGAGTTATTAAAGCTTTTGAGAAGTTCCATGACAGTTACCAGGAAGAGATCTATGCACTCTATCTGCAAGGAGAATTGGAACGTGCAACTTTCCCATTTAAAGGAGAGATTGCAGAAGGGGTAATCTTCAACGATGAAGAAGAAGAATGTACTTACTTAATCCCAACTTCTACAATCAAGGCTTCTCGCCTTGGAAGTGGCGACGATGACGATGATGATGTAGATCTGAACGAAGATGATTCATCAGATCTCGATGTTGGAGATAATGATGAGGATATAGAAGATGAAGAATAAATACCGGGACCTGATTGAGCAAACTTTCGACTTCCCTCAACCGGAGTTCGAATTAAAAAAGGATCATTTGCTCTTTAGAGGTCTCGATCTCATGGCATTGATCGAAGAGTATGGCACTCCTCTTCGTTTCACCTACTTACCTTCCATAGGTGAGCAAATTGAAGAATGCAGAGGATGGTTCAATAACTCGATCGAAAAGAACGATTATAACGGCAGCTATTGTTACTGCTATTGCACCAAAAGTTCCCATTTCAACTTTGTACTCGAAGAATGTGCAAAACACAATGCACATATCGAAACGTCTTCTGCTTTTGATATTGATATTGTAATAGCAATGTTTAAAAAAGGACTTTTGAGTGATAGCACTTATGTCCTTTGTAACGGATTCAAAACAGAAGCATACGTTCTAAAGATCAAAGAATTGATCGAATTAGGATTCTCCCGTATTATACCAATCATTGACAACTTCAGAGAATTTGAGCTACTGGATGAGTATATTGATACAAAGTTGGAGATCGGAATTCGAATCGCGTCCGAAGAGGATCCAAAATTCGAGTTTTATACCTCAAGATTAGGAATTGGGTATACGGATGTTGTTCCATTCTTCAAATGGAAGATACGAGATCACAAGAAGTTCAAGTTGTCAATGCTTCATTTTTTCGTAAATACAGGTATACGCGACAATGCATACTATTGGAACGAATTACGCAAATTCCTCAATGTATATACTGATCTGATTAAATCAGGTGCGGATATACGTTATTTGGATATTGGCGGAGGTTTCCCTGTAAAGAACTCTCTTGCATTTGAGTATGATTACGAATACATGGTGGATGAGATCGTTAGTCAGATCAAAATATCTGCTGATAGCGTAAATGCAGATCACCCGGATATCTTCACTGAATTTGGGTCATTTACAGTTGCTGAATCAGGTGGAATGATATTTTCCATCATTGATCAGAAAAAACAAAATGACAGAGAAAGGTGGAACATGATCGACGGTTCATTCATGACTTCTCTACCCGACTCTTGGGCGATCAATAAACGCTTCATCATGTTACCCATCAATAGATGGAACGATAAATATGAGCGTGTGTTTTTAGGAGGACTAACATGTGATAGTGACGACTACTACAATTCGGAACAACACGTGAATGCTATCTACCTTCCTGAATTCAGAAAAAACAAACCACTATATGTTGGATTCTTCAACTGTGGTGCTTATCAGGAATCGATTTCAGGTTATGGTGGGATCAAGCATTGCCTTATTCCATCCGCGAAGCACATTCTGATCAATAAGAAAGAAGACGGAACGATAGATCATTGGTTATTCCGAGAGGAGCAAACCAGTAACGATATGTTAAAAATATTAGGTTATTAAGAAGAAAGAAAATGGCAGGAACAATTAGAAATTTCATCGAGAAGAATTATTTGCATTTCAACGCGGCAGCATTGGTAGATGCTGCTAAAGGATATGAGGCACACCTTGCTTCGGGCAAAAAAATGCTGATTTCTCTGGCGGGTGCAATGAGTACCGCAGAACTTGGAATTTCTCTTGCCGAGATCATTCGTCAGGATAAAGTTCATATTATCTCTTGCACTGGAGCAAACCTTGAAGAGGATATTATGAATCTGGTTGCCCACAATAGCTATGAGCGTGTTCCTGACTATCGCGACCTTACGCCACAGCAGGAATGGGATCTTTTAGAAAAAGGTTTAAATCGTGTTACGGATACGTGTATTCCTGAAGAAGAAGCTTTCCGAAGACTTCAAAAACATATTTTCAATATTTGGAAAGAAGCCGAAGATAAGGGAGAGCGTTTATTCCCTCATGAATTCATGTACCGTATGCTGCTTTCGGGTGTACTAGAACAATACTATGAGATCGATCCGAAAAACTCCTGGATGTTAGCTGCTGCTCAAAAGAACTTACCTATGGTTGTTCCAGGATGGGAAGATTCTACAATGGGTAATATTTTCGCTTCATACTGCATTAAAGGAGAGCTCAAAGCCTCAACCATGAAATCAGGGATCGAATATATGATGTGGCTGGCTGACTTCTATACAGACACAGCGGGAACTGACGGTATTGGATTCTTCCAGATCGGTGGTGGTATAGCGGGAGACTTCCCTATTTGCGTTGTACCAATGTTGTATCAAGACATGGAACGCGAAGACACTCCTTTCTGGAGTTATTTCTGCCAGATCTCAGACTCAACAACAAGTTATGGTTCTTATTCAGGAGCTGTTCCAAATGAAAAGATCACTTGGGGTAAACTTGATATCACAACACCTAAGTACATCATAGAATCAGATGCTACTATCGTTGCTCCGTTGATTTTTGCCTATTTACTAGGTCAATAACTTTGTACTTCTGATAGGGAACAATTGAGTTCCTTATATTCAACCTTATGCAAGAGGTCAGGGAATTTCTATTGGAAAATTTCAGATGGGCTATGGACAGAGAAAAACTGTTAGGTCCATTTAAAAAAGACGTTAAAAAAATAGATCACCTTGTTCAGATAACGGCAAACCTTGAGGAATATCCACTGAAAGAATATGCATCTTACGCCCTGACCCATCTTCAAAAGCAGGGCGTGGATCTCACTAAGTACAGAAAAGTCTTTATCGACACGCTCTTTGTTACAGAAAATCAAACCGTTCTCAGGAACTTAACCTATATGCTCCATCATATAGAGCACACTGATTATCGCGAATCCGAATTACTCGACCTACTGATCAGCTTTCTAAACAATGCCAAAAACAAGGTAGCTCTGCACGTTTACAGTATATATCTCCTCATCCAATTCGTACAACAATACCCCGAATTAAAAGATGAAGTTCGTGAAGTAATCCTATATAATTCCAAGGGAAAAACACCCGCATATCGGATTGCAATTCGAAATTTCGAACAAGCACTGAAATAATTTTCACTTTTTAACATTTCTCTGAAACCCTTGATTTTACTGCACAAACAAAAGGTTTATCCTTTGTAACTGCAACTTATTATAGTACTATGTATTGCATAATACAATCTTTTACATATATCTTTGTATAAAACATTTCAGGATGAATATTGAAAATACAAAAGCACAAATGCGTAAGGGAATCCTGGAGTTCTGCATTTTGGCAATTCTAGATAAAAAGGAAGCTTATCCTTCTGAAATACTGGAATCGCTAAAAAAAGCCAAGCTAATAGTGGTAGAAGGGACGCTTTATCCCCTGCTAACACGCTTGAAGAACAGTGAGCTCCTCTCCTATCGCTGGGAAGAATCCCCAAGTGGGCCACCAAGAAAATATTTCGCTCTTACGGATAAGGGCAGAGAATTTTTAAATGAGCTCAACACAACTTGGGGTGAATTAAATCACGCAGTTAATCAAATCACGCAAAAGAATTAAAATGAAAAAGACAGTATCGGTTAATATAAGAGGTTTGCATTTCATCATAGAAGAAGATGCATATGAATTACTCCAGAATTATTTGGACAGACTGACACATTCACTAAAAAATGAACCCGGAAGCAGAGAGATCATTGAAGATATTGAGCTCAGAATAGCTGAATTGTCGATGGAAAAACTCAGTGCTAATAAAACAGTAATTGAGCTAAACGATATTGAAGAAATTATCAGCATAATGGGAGATCCTTCACAATACATTGACGAGAGCGATAACCTTGAATCTGAAGGTCGCACGCATTCAAATCAATCTGCACAGGACAACTCGGAGAAACGTCTTTTCAGAGACACTGATAATGCCGTGATCGCCGGTGTATGTGCCGGTATAGCAAACTTCTTAAAAATAGACGTGGTCATTATCCGTGCTATTTTCGTGATCATGTTTTTATTTGCCGGATTCGGTGTTCCTCTTTACCTTATTTTATGGGTGATCGTGCCAAAAACGCGCAGCACGATCGACCGATTAAGAATGAAGGGAAAGCCTATCACTGTAGAAACAGTTCGTGAAGAAGTTGAAAATGCAGCGGAGAACTTGAGTAAAGGGTCTAAACGTTTTGCACAGCAAGTGAGAAATGATGACAGCTACGGTCGCACGGTGCGAAATGGCTTGAACGTTCTGGTATCAATACTGGGAGCTATTATAATTCTGTTCGGACTTTCTTTACTTGTGCCTTTCTTGATCTTTATTCTTGGAGGGTTCGAATTTATCCCGGTCGCGAACGATTCCGGTTTCCTTTCCTTTTCTGAATTCGGAGAATTTGTTTTAGCGAACTCATCAGATTATAACATGATGGCGAGTGGAGTGTTATTGGTGAGCTTTAGTGTGATCATTTTCTTACTGCTTTCTGGTTCAATGCTCATCTTTAAGATCAGAAACAAGTGGGCGAAGATCAGCTTATTCTTATTATTCCTCACTGGAGTAGCAGGTGCGATACTCTCGGGTACTGCAGGTGTACGTACAGGTAAAGACTTTACTCAGTATGCAGAGGTAGAAGTACCGATAGCTGCGATAGCCACTTCTGAACTAAAATTATTCCCCTCTGAAAAGGTGATTGGTGCGGAAAACGACAAGAGAATAACATCTAATCCAAGCTTCAGTATGATCGAGATAGAAAATGATGAAGTAAGATTATATGGAATTCAGATCCACTATAAACCTTCTACCGACAGTCTATTTCATATCAGAAAGGAATTCAGTGCGCGAGGGAGATCTCATGACAAAGGACTTGAACGTTGTCAAAACATAGATCACAACACGAATGTAGAAGGCGATTCTGTTTGGATCGACACATACTACAGCTTCCCTAAAGAAGACAAGCTCAGGGATCAGGAAGTTAGTATCACCATAGAAATACCAAAGAACGGTGTGGTTAGGATAAAGGATAGAATGATAACGCTTGATGGTATTGATGAGAACAGAGATGAGGATGAGCCCTCTGATCAATCAGGCTACATAAAAGCAAACGGAAGATACAAACACCACAATTAAAAAATAAAATGCACCTTTAAGGGTGCATTTTTTATTCATGGCACAAGTATTGAGTCAACACGGAAAACAAAAATTATGAAAATTCAATCCTTTATCCTGATCGCTTTCACTGGTATGTTAAGTTTTTCAGGCATTTCTCAAATGAGACCCGGAGTTATGGCAGGTCTAAATTATTCAACTGTGTCTATGAGTGAGCTTGCCGCTTCAGAGATCAATTATAATCCAGGATTTCACATAAAAGGGATCGCGGAATTCGTTCTTAGTGACCTAGTATCCTTTGAAACCGGACTTGGCTATTCTACAAAAGGTTTTAAAACCTACACAGAAGCCAGCTTTACAATTTTTGGAACAACCTACACATCCACCTATAAAAGCACGGCAAACTTTAATTACCTTAACGTGCCTCTTGTTATGAAATTCGGTTTGAATGCCGGAGAAGGTAGAGTGTATGCCGGTATAGGTCCGGACGTATATTTCATGCTCAATGGAAATAGTAAAACTACTACAACGCAAACAGCAGGTAATTCAACGAGCACTACAAACGACGAATCAAAAATTGATTTTGCAAACGATGATATTAATCGTTTCGACCTTGGTGCAAGAGCCGTTCTAGGTTATGAAAAAAATGGATTCTTCGTTGAAGCAGGTTATGAGAATGGTTTTATTAATCTGAATACAGATTCAAATTATGATAACACTATTCTAAACCGCACGATAACATTAAGTCTAGGATTTAAACTCGGGGGGTATTAATTACCTCCCCGATTTTAATATCGAAACGCCACTACCGAATACATTCCCCTCTCCGTAAGGTGATCCAACGCCATCCCATTTTTCCCACTTCTTCAATTCGATGTATTGTGGGTTTCTTGCGATCTGTTCAGCTTCCAGCTGTATAGCTTCTGCTTTGAATCGAGCGGAAATAACAAGTGCAGAATCTCCACGTGCCTTTTCAATTAATGCATTTGCAAGATATTCCTGTTCTTTCTGCTTTTCCTTTGCCGTTAGGTTTCGTTGCTTTTGCGTTTCCTTATTGGTGATCTCCTGAGCAATGTTAGATGGTAGGTTAACATCTGCGATTTCCACATAATAGAGCGTAATGTAATTACCCTTGAAGTCATTTTGTAAAATCGATTCGATCTCCCCTTCCAGCGCTTCTCGTTTCGAGCTGTATACCTGCTCATACGTATAACGACCAATCACATCTTTTATGGCACCCTTCGCTTTATCATCAATAAATGAAATAAAACCCGGACCGTGCTTTAAGTGAAGCTGTGCTATCTTTCCTTTTTGCGCAGCATAGTTAACAGCAACTTTGACAGTAATATCCGTACCGTTAATATCCATTACTTCAGACACATAGTTCTTGGATTGTTGACGGATGTTGTATTTGATCATTTCATTCCAAGGAGCAATGAAGATAGTCCCTTCGTCGTATACTTGATTCTTATCTACACCTCCACCATACGGTCTGTAAATAAAACCTTGTTCTCCCGGGTCGACATCAGTCCATGACATCAAAAACATAATAAAGAGGATCAAACCGATCACTCCCAATACGATATATCGACCTATTTTTTTTGGATCAATATTGATCTTAGGTATCTGTGGATTAAAATTACTCATCTGCTTTACTTTTTCTTTTTAAATAATCAACAACCAAATATGACACACCCAGAATCAGCGCTAATGCCAATACCTTGATAAACGGTGGGCCTTTGATCAGGTAGCGAAACGACAAGAAAATCGATGCTCCTATCAGCACTACACCAAACAATAAGCGGTAAATAAAGGCTGTTCTTTTGTCCATAACATTGATTTTTATAAAGTTACTAAAAATCAAACTTGGAAGACCATTACCTATCTTTGTACTGTGCATTATGTAATCATCGATATCGAAACAACCGGGGGAAACCCTAAAAATTCCAAAATCACGGAGATCGCCATGTATAAGCATGATGGCGAAAACATTATCGATGAATATATTACGTTGCTTAATCCGGAGATAAATATCCCACCCTTCATTGTGCAGCTCACAGGTATCTCCGATGAAATGGTTCAAAATTCCCCTAAATTCTTTGAAATAGCCAAGGATATTGTTGAGTTTACCGAGGGTTGTATTTTCGTAGCGCACAATGTAGCATTCGATTATGGGGTTATTCGTCATGAGTTCAAATCGCTAGGTTATGACTATAGAAGGCCTCACTTATGCACTGTGCGGACTTCGCGCCATCTTATACCGGGCCATGAGTCATATAGCCTTGGGAAACTTAGCAGGAAATTAGGAATTGAGATTACTTCAAGGCACCGAGCCGGCGGAGACGCATTGGCAACTGCACATTTATTCTCAATCCTTTTTAACAATGCCAAAGGAGATCTTAAGAACTTCATTCATCAGGAATTAAATCCCAGACAGCTTCATCCAAACCTGTCACTTGATGATCTTGAACAGATTCCCAATAAAGTTGGAGTATACAAATTCTACAACGAGGTTAATCAACTCATTTATATCGGCAAAAGTATTCATCTGCGTAAACGGGTGGATCAGCATTTGAAGAATGTAAAAACTAAAAAAGGTATTCAGCTTCAAAAAGAAATTGCGCGCGTCGAATTTGAAATTACGGGGTCTGAGCTGATAGCACTGCTTCAGGAATCATTCTTGATCAAGCAGCATCAACCTATTTATAACCGAATGTTGCGCCGACAAACCTTCCCCTACGGTTTATACACGTATACAGATAGCATGGGTTATGATCGTCTATTTATTGATCGAATTGCTAAACATAACGAAATACCGATTACAAGTTTTTCAACTAAGAAAGAGGGAAATGTATTTTTAGAGCGAATGGTTGAACAATACGATCTATGCATGAAACTATGTGATCTGTATCAATCAAGTTCTTCGTGTTTCAGATATACTGTAAAAAACTGTCTCGGAGCATGTGTACAGGAAGAGCAGAGCACATCCTATAATCGTCGTTTACAATGTATGATCGATGACATCACTTTGCGCTCCGGAAGATATTTTATTGTCGATAAGGGGCGTGATCGTCAGGAAAAAAGTTTGATCAAGATCGAACATGGTTGTCTCACCGGGATGGGATATGCACCGTATAATTTCAAAAAAATGCCGATAGAAGAATGGGATAATTTTATTGATCGCTATAATGACAATAGAGATGCAAGAACAATTTTAAAATTATTCCTGAGTAAGAATGAGCGTTACGAATTGATCAATATCATGGATTTGTAAAAGATCGTATTAACCAATCGCTCACCATTAAAACTACTACTATTCCAACAAAAACGATCATAATGGTCCTTTTCTGGATAACGACAAATTCTATACCAGCGTTGGCTGTAAATAAAAAAAGCCGTCGAAATCGACGGCTTTTTCTTTATGCTTAAAAGCTAAATTATGCTTTTTGTGACTTGCGAACCTGCTTCGAGAAATCGATCAGAATTGGAGTTGCAATACATACTGAAGAGTATGTACCTACTAATACACCAACCATCAACGCGAAGATGAATCCTTTGATCGCTGCACCTCCAAAAAGGAAGATCACCAACAATACCAAGAATGTAGTCATCGATGTATTGATCGTTCTTGAAAGCGTTGAATTCAAAGATGTATTGATCTGCTCATTTTCATCTGTCGACTTATGTAGACGTAAATTCTCACGAATTCGGTCAAATACGATCACCGTATCGTTGATCGAATAACCAATTACTGTAAGGATCGCAGCGATGAATGCCTGATCAACATCCATATTGAACGGAAGTAAACCATGTAATCCTGCAAAGATCCCTAATACAATAACAACGTCGTGGATCATCGCTAAGATCGCACCTGTTGAATACTGCCATCTACCGAATCGGAACAAGATGTATGTAAAGATGATCAATAATGATAGTACGATCGCTACTGTAGAAGTCGATATCAATTCCTTAGAAACTGATGCAGATACACTTCGAGACTCCAATATCTCGTATGATCCTAACTTATCCTTACAATCGTTCAATCCTGCTTTTAAAGCATCTGTTACCTTTTGTCCAGCTCTTTCGTCAGCCAATAAATAGTTCGTTGAAATATCAAGCGTAAAACTGTTCGATTTCGTTTTCAACTCGATAGATGCTTTTTTACCATCAGGACTGATAAACTTCTTAGACAATTCTCCTCTTACGTAATCGATATCACCACCAACGGAATTTTCGAATTTTACAGTATAGGTTCTACCACCTGAGAATTCAATACTTGGATTAAGTTTGCGCGTTACGATCATCGCAACTGAACCTAAAACAAGAACTGCCGAAATGATGTAGAATTTCTTTCTATTTCCTACGAAGTTGATCGCAAGATTTTTGAATGCATTCTTGGTCATTTTAGAATCAAAAGTGATTCCTTTTCCTTTTCCTAACCACCAGTTTACAGACAATCGTGTAATTACTAAAGCTGCAAATACAGAGGTGAAGATACCGATGATCAAAGTCGTTGCGAACGACTCGATTGGACCTGTACCAAATGCCTTAAGAACGAAAGCCGTCAACAACGTAGTGATGTTCGCGTCCAGGATCGAAGACAATGCCTTTTGGAAACCTGTATCGATAGCTCCTTTAAGGTCCTTACCTGCGGCTTGTTCTTCTCGAATACGCTCAAAGATCAGTACGTTCGCATCTACCGCCATACCGATTGTAAGAACGATACCGGCGATACCCGCTAACGTCAGAACTGCTCCAAATGAAGCAAGCGATCCAAAAATGAATAGGATGTTCGCAAATAAAGCGATGTCTGCAATTATACCTGCCTTACCATAATAGAAGATCATGTAAATGAACACCAGGATCAAAGCAATTCCAAATGAGATCAAACCAGATCTTGCATTCTCAGCTCCGATAGTTGGTCCAACTTTAGTTTGCTCCTTGATAACACATGGCGCAGGTAAAGCACCACCATTTAATAATCCTGACAGATCTTTCGCTTCCTGAATAGTGAATGAACCAGAGATCTGTGTACGTCCTCCTGTAATTGGTTCATTTACGTTTGGCGCAGAGTAAACGACATCATCCATTGTGATAGCGATTACTCTCTGATTGTTATCCGTTGTCATTTGCGCCCATTTATCGCTTCCTTCGTCAGTCATCTCAAGATCAACAGTTACTTTACCGTTTTCTGAATCATAACCTGTTGTAGCGAACTTAATATCCTTACCTCCTACACGAGCTTTCCCATTCTCAGGAACACGAATAGCATACAAAACAAATCCTGTCTCTTTTGTATCTCGGTTTACTACCTCAAGGTCAGCTGACCACATGAATTTTAAATCCTCAGGGAAGATCGATAAAATATCCTCTCTGTTCAAAATCGCATCTACAGCGCTTTTATCTTCTGATGCACAGTACCCCGGTGAGAACATACCGAAAGGTTTGATCAATTGATCTAACCCTTTGATCGCTCCATCCAATGGCATATTATCCAACTGCTCCGTTAAAGAAACAGTTTCAGTCGAATCACCTTCCGCTGCAGTTGAATCAGAAACTTCAGTTTCATCTGCGTTATCCATAGGAGCATTACGAGACATCTGAACAGCAGCTTGCCAGATCCCTCCTATTTCATTCATGCTGTATGTTTCGAAGAACTGAAGGTTCGCAGTGGATTGCAACTTTTCTGCAACAGTCACCTCATCCTGAACTCCAGGTAATTCGATATACAATCTGTTGTTTGTTGGGTCTTTTTGAATGTTTGGCTGAGCAACACCGAATTGGTTAATACGACGATTCATGATCTCCTCAACTCCATCCATAGAGCTTCTTTCTCTTTCCTGAAGGAATGAAATAACCTCGTCATCCGTTGAGTTCATACCCAACTCATCGATATCTGAAATGGAGAACAAACGAACAAGTGGTGTTGAACCATTTATTTCACGATGTTTCTGAGCGAAGATCTCAATGAAATCACCTCCCTCATTACCATAAGTGTTCAAAGCCGCTTCGTATGGCTTTTTGAATGCTAAATCACGTGGATTACGCGCATAACTTTGAACCAATTCCGGGATCGAAATCTCCAATGTTACACTCATACCTCCCACAAGGTCAAGACCAAACGCAAGACTTCGTTGCTTTACATCTTTAAATGTCGAACCAAGGATAGGGTAAACAGCATTTTCAGCTTTCTCCTTCAAAATCTGATTGATAAAAGCCGCTTTCGCTAATTCTTCAGCTTCTGGCTGAGAGAAATCTACCTTAGTATTGTTTGGAAGGTAAGCGATATTTTCATTCTTTTTCGCTTCCTCTCTAAGAGCGTCTACTCTTTCTTGAGCTTCTACTTCAGCCTTTTTTTCTACTGAATTTGAAACCCATGTAAATGACAATTGATAAACACAAATTGCTGTAAGCAAGATCGTTAAAAACCAAAAGAACCCTTTGTTACGCATGATCTTTTTCTGAATTAAGTATTTTATAAGCCTGCAAATATAGACTTTCCCTTTATTAAAGTCAACCTGACTTATTCACAAGCAAAAAAAAGAGGTGTTTTTTTTGAATTCACTACAGCGTGTCAGCGAATTTTAAGAGCTCATTTGCAAAATGATCCCAGCTTTTGTTTTCACGAGAACGAAGTAACTCTTCTCTGAATCTCTGCAGATTGTCACCTCGGTATAGTTCCTTGACGGCATTCCCAATTAAATGAGCATCGGCAGAACTTACAACATAACCGTCCACATTATCTGTCACCACTTCCTTTAAACCTCCTACATCGGAAACAATTACAGGGACACTAAAATGATGTGCAATAGCGGTTATTCCACTTTGGGTTGCAGAACGATATGGTAACACACAAGCATCTGACGCCGAAAAATAAATTTTCACATCTTCGTCAGGAATATAGTCGTTAAACAGGTGGACCCTTTCATTCAATCCGAGCTTTTGGATCAAATCCGTATAATAATCCATCTTATCGTATGATTCTCCCGCTATAATCAAATGAATATCTTCCGGGAGATCATTCAGAGCTTCGATCAGAATATCCAACCCTTTGTACTTCCTGATAAATCCAAAGAATAACAGATACTTTTTCTCTGTAGAGAGGCCTAGCTTATCAAGAGCATTATTCCGTTCCAAACTTTCTCCGAAATGACTGTAGGCAGGATGATCAATGCGCAAATACTTCGCCTTTGGCTGAAAAAGTAAAAGGTCTGCAAGAACCACATCACTCATCACTACAAAACCGTCATTCTGTTTTAAGAAGTACCTGTTGGCACGATTATCAAAAAAGCGTTTCTCATGCGGTATGACATTGTGCAAAATACTGATCCGCTTGACTCCTTTCGATCCGAGATACTTATGCATTGCACCGATTGAAGGCCCAAAAAAGGTCATCCAGTACTGACTGATCACCAAGTCCGTTCCACTATTCAAAATAACTTTACCGGCTTTTTTGAAGGTAAATGGATTCAATGAATCCAAAATGCGGGCAGCAGGTATGGGATCCGGATTATCACCCGATTCAGTGAGTTGCGTCTTTCCAGGGAACAGAAAATCCGGGTATTGGCGCGAAAATGTATAGGCAAATGGCTCTACCCCCTCTTTCTCTATGGCTCGGTACAAGTTTGCGCTAAATTGAGCTATACCGCCTCTGTACGGATAAAAAGCAGAAAACAGGGCTACTTTTTTTCTCATTCCAATCCTGTTGAAACGATTTTATAAAAAGACTCTGTTCCAAGAACGACTTCGCTACTTCCAAATTGATACTGATTATCACGGTAAAACTTACCTACCAAACCAATCCCTTTGGCATATACCTCGTACTTTTTAACAGTATCTATTAGTGATATAAACTCTTCCTGTTCAACAACGACTGTTGAATCCAATATATAGTTATTGATGATCGTGTCTTGATGTATGTCGCGATAATAGCACTGCATTTCTCCCAGCATGTTATACGCATTCGCATCCCAGACCTTAGCCAAGGTTGGAGCAAAAACCAACTTTACT
Source organism: Bacteroidota bacterium (assembly GCA_006226555.1). GTDB lineage: Bacteria > Bacteroidota > Bacteroidia > Flavobacteriales_D > Crocinitomicaceae > UBA4466. Next base: position 4,767 of record SBGS01000221.1, on the reverse strand, counting down.
TTTCGTTGATTCTCTTCGATCAATTCTCCGCGGATCCCATCGATTATACCTGTCCAAACATCTGTTAAGACCCATGGTGCGCTCGCATCCGATCGTTTGTATCGAATAAACTCGCGAGCAACACGTCCTTCATTATCGATAATGGTATCACCCCAGACAGTTTTTAATTGATAGATGGATGTATCGTGCTTACCGAGAGCCTGATCGTGTTCAATATCCATTACATCATATATCACATACCTACCCTGCTCCAAACCAAAGTACTCCCAATGGAACTTTGGTGGATCGTTCTTCTTACAACCTACGAAAGTCAGCAACGAAATACACGATATGATCAATACAGAAAAACGCGTCATATCTTCAAAGATACGAAGATTTCAACTCATTCGTTGGGATTGATCCCTAACTCCTTCATTTGACGCATCTTTTCCTGGAGCTCTTCACCTTCCAGTTTTCGCCCATAATAATAATAGACCCTGAATAACTCCTTTCCATTCTCATCATAAGAGAATGTCCAACCATGCTTTACACCATTTTTGTAGCGATAAAGATGACTCTTCTTTCCATTCGGATGAAATTCATCCCAAACGCCAACTTTTTTACCGGACTCGTATTGTCCCTTTCGCATGACAGTGCCATCGATAAAATACTCAGTGTATTCTCCGTGAAGCTCGCCCTGCTTGTAATACATCATTGCGGAGATACGTTGAGATTTATCCGCTGGATCTTCCGGAACAAAAAACACCACCTTTGGTCCATCCAAAATATCATTTTTGTAAGTCTCCTTGTTACTTAACTTACCGGAAGGCCCAAAATTCGTCCAAATACTATCTTTCTTCATATCACGATAAATACCATGACTCATCAGAACTCCGTTCTCGTGATAGAAGAATGCCTCAGAACGACCATCTGTTCCGTGATTTACAACAGCCTTCACCTTAGATGATTTATAGAAATAGGTGAATTTTCCAACTGGCTTATCATCCTTGAATTGACCTCGATACTGATAAACAACCGTCCCTTCATATACTTTTTCCCAAGGACCTTGCTTCCTACCCTTTGAATCCACTTGATTCACCTGAGCGAAAACAGCACTTGAAAAAACTAATAAAATCAACAATAATGCTCTCATTTTAACACCTCCAGTAATTCATTCAAATTATCAATTTCCAGTTCCGCACATTCTATAGTTACTTCTTCCGACCTCAACAATACTGTTCTCATACCAAGATTTTTGCCAAAAAGTATATCACTATCGGTATCCCCGATCATCACAGACTTTTTGAAGTCAATCTCATTGAAATCCTTCTGAGCTTCTATTGCCATATTCGCGTTAGGCTTCCTGCGATCAGGATGTTCACCTTTCAAATTTGACGCGTAATAAACCTTATCGATCCTTCCTCCCACATGTGAAACTTCACTTAACATAAAGTCATGAATGTCTAAAAGGTTACGGTCTGACATGATTCCTTTTCCAATCCCTTGTTGATTCGTTACAACAATGATTCTTTCAAAAAGCTCAGAAAGTAAAGGAATTGCAGTTAAGAAATCTTCTCGCAGAACAAATTGAGATTTATCAGTAACATAGCCGCCAAAAATCCTCTCGTTGATGACACCATCACGGTCTAGAAACAAAGTCCAGCCGTCATCAATTTTCCAGATCATTTGTCCCTAACTGCTTTTCGATTAAGTATTGATTTCTCGTAGCCGAGCTTCTTCCGATCATCTCGGCAATAAAACCGGCCAGGAAGAATTGTGATCCTATGATCATAGCGGTCAGTGCGATATAGAATTCCGTACGATCAGCGATCAGTCGACCTGTTTTTTCTATGAATAGCTTGTCAATACCAAGATAAACCGCAAATCCGAAACCGATCACGAACATAAGTAAACCCATAGCGCCGAAGAAATGCATCGGTTTCTTTCCGAACTTACCCATGAAGGCTACTGTCATCAGATCTAATGGACCATTTAAGAACCTGTTCAGTCCGAATTTCGAACGTCCATATTTTCTGGCCTGGTGTTGCACCACCTTTTCTCCAATATTCGTAAAACCTGCATATTTTGCTAAAGGCGGAATATACCTGTGCATATCACCATATACCTCAATACTTTTAACAACAGCCAACTTATAGGCCTTGAGCCCACAGTTAAAGTCATGCAAATAAATGCCGGTTATTCTTCTTGCAGCCCAGTTGTATAATTTCGTAGGTATTGTTTTTGTGATCGGATCGTAGCGCTTTTTCTTCCATCCTGATACAACATCATAATCATCTTGCATGATCATACGATAAAGTTCAGGTATCTCATCCGGTGAGTCCTGCAAGTCAGCATCCATAGTAATCACCACAGACCCCTTGCACACCTCAAACCCGCATTGTAAAGCGGCTGATTTTCCATAGTTTCTTTGAAACTTAATACCTTTTACAGATGGGTCGATCGCCCTCAATCCTTCAATAATACTCCAAGAATCGTCTTTACTTCCATCATCGATAAAAACCACTTCGTATGAAAAATCGTTTTCATCCATTACGCGTTTTATCCACGAATGAAGCTCGATCAACGATTCTGATTCATCTAAAAGAGGTATAACCAGTGATATATCCGTTTGGTCAGTCAATTTATTCCGATTTAGAACAAAAATAATCGAATAAGAGAGAGCCTATACTGAAGTCCAAGTTATTTTTCAACGATAAACTTGTGATGAACATCCTTCGACTTCAGAATGTACAACCCAGGAGTCCAGTTCAGAACGCTCACAACTTCCATATTATTTCCTCCTTCGCTCGTATATACGACCTTTCCAAACATATCCAATATTTCAAAGGAATCGACTATACCTTCTATCGTCAAGTCGTTATTTGCCGGATTTGGATAAAGCAATGTTTCAATTACCTTATCTGATAAACCAAGCTCTGCCGCTTCTGCAATATAAAAATGATCGATCGCAGCTTCTGTTATATTGACAGCGCCAGGAAGATCACTCGTTTCAAAAGTTACCTGCATGTTAGCAGTAGGCGAAACAAAATCTGATATTCTTAGACTTACTGAATGCCATTGATAGAATAAAGTTTCATCGGGAGGCGTCACGTCCACTAGAACCGGGCCGGACAAACCATTATCGATAAATACTTTCAAAGAATCATCCGGAGCAAAAGGACCATAAAGACAGAAAAACCATTTATCAAAATTCAAATATGGATCAGTGTATGAAGTAAGATCCATAGTGGGGCTCATTAATCGAACCACACCATCGTCAACATCATCGACGTCCGGATGAGCTTGAGTGTTATTTCCCGTTACATAACAGCGTTCATCACAATCGGATGAGACATCATCTTCGGTCTGCGAGAAACCAGTAGTTCCATTCGGATCTTCTCTTACAAAAGCTCCTGTAACCGCAGTAGATGTTGTTGTCCAACCAAAATCAAAGGTAAAATCATCATAATACCCATCTGTTAATAAGACATCAAGCACACCTGTTGTAGCATCCAACAATACAAGATCACAGTATGTAACATAACCCCACTTCCCTATCCGAACACTGTAATCTTCTTCATAAAAAAGCGAGAATGTTTCTTCTCCTAATCCATTTGTAAGTCCATTATGTGTGATCAAATTTGCTTTCAATTCAACCTCCGCATCGAGAATAGGATTCAGTGTTCCACTTTCTCTGACTCTAACAGTTAAATTGAAAGGAGGAATAGGAACCAGTACCACGTCATGCACTGTTACAACATCATTCATTAATGCAACGGTTGCGGTATCAGGATAATAACCAACTTTAGAACAAATAACCTGATAACTTCCACCAGTTGCCATTCCTGTCGCGTAGAACCCGGCTGCTGAAGTATGCTCGAGATGATCAGATCCCACTATTTTAACCTCAACGTTATTCAGAGGAACGCCAGAACCACTTTCTGATACCGTGCCTTCTAAATATGCTGCTTTGCTGAGGTTTGGATCAAGAATAAATAGACCTTCAGTTCTATCTGTAGCTGCCATAAGACCGCTATTGAAGAATGGATAAACTCCCCAACATCCATCATAACTGGTTGTCTGACCAGGATAGGTATCAAAATTTGCTACCTCAACGAGATTGTATGGATAACTCGCATCATGTACAACCACTCCGTCAGAATAATAGCTCGTAATCACATAATTCCCCAATACATGAGTATTGTGTGGAATCACCCCTGTACCCGGTGAACTTTGAACTCGATCCAATTCTACAATGGCAGAAGGATCAGAAATATCGTATACACCAATATACCCGCCACTAACCTCGTCCGTAGTAAATGCCACATTGCCCATGGTCCAGACATTGTGCGTAAAAAGAGATGGTGAATTAACTGTACCCAATAACTGCGGAGCACTTCTGTCCGTAACATCGACAATGCTCATGAACCCTTCTTCAATATGACCACAATACAGCGTATCATTTACAGCATACCCATCGTGTACATACCAATTATCGAAAACCCCAACTTCAACCGGATTCATGGGATCGGGATTTAAATTTAAAATGATGACCCCGCCATTCCCTCTGTTCGCTCCAAAAATGTATGCGTATCCGGATTCATCGATGTAAAGATTATGTGCTGACTGCCATTCAAACCCGAAAGGTCCTGTATAATAACTCACGGGAAGAACTGTTGACGAAGGAAGAGGAGTGAGATCTATGATCAATAAACCATTTAATGCTTCTGTAGTTATATACGCATGGTCGTTATAGGTTTTAAGATCTCGCCAAATAGACTCCATTCC
>SBGS01000291.1 GCA_006226555.1 Bacteroidota bacterium | reverse complement strand
AAAAGGCGCCAATTGGCGCCTTTTTTTTTGTAATCTCTATTTTGAATATCATGGATATTTCACGTACTCCATTAGCTTTGGATCAGCAGCAGGAGCTGTTGCAGGATCAAAATCCATACTTAACACTCTACCTTCTGTTCTACGATTTAGCTGGTGCAACATCGTAAATACGTTCGGATCCGATTTCTTAAACTGATTGATGTAAGCCTCAGTTAATACTATGGTCTCAACCCCTTCCATGTCAGCCGGTTGAGAAGCTAAATACTCCTCACCTCTTTTCCAAATCGTTCTCGGTTCATTCTCACCTTTACCTACAGGCACCAAACGACGTGGATCAATTCCTTTTTCTTCTACCAAGTACTTGTAACATGCTTTCGCACGATTTTCTGAAAGCTTCTGGTTAGCTGTGTTCGAACCACGTGAATCCGTATGAGAACTTAGCTCCAGAACCATTCCAGGATACTCGTTCATCAAGTCGTACACGAACAACAATGAATCCGGTGAGTTGATTGTGGAATCAACCAATAGTGTCCACTGATTTAACGGATATCGTACTTCAGGAAGACGAATCGGCTTCTTAGGAAGAAGGGCCATGTCGATGATAAAACTCTGACCGTAATCCAATTCCTCAGTAGTGAATTTAGAACCTTCCTTATCCTCATGATAACCCTCTTTAGAGATCGTAATTCGGTAAGAAGTATTCTCGTTTACGTAACGGTCTCCATAGTTAGCATCAGCAGAAGGTCGCTTATCCCAGAAAACAGAACCTTGTTCATCTGTATATCCTTCCCAAGTTGAACCATCTGTTCCTTTAACTATCACACGCACGTCCTCGATCTTGATCTGCTTGTTACCTAACTCTGAAACGTTAACCTTAAGATCAAACAAGTTTGGAGGAAGGAAGTACGAATAAATATCCGGTACATATTCCCCATTCACACTCTTACGCTCAGAGGTAAAGTAACCGCTGCGCTCATCCTTCTCGATCAATGCATAGTCATTTGCAGAACCGTTAATCGGAGATCCGATGTTCGTAGGATTTTCCCACTTATTTTCTTCGCCAACTCGAGTTGCTTTAAAGATATCCAGACCACCAAGACCCGGTCTTCCGTTAGTTGCAAAATAAAGATCTCCGTTTACTGCAAATGTTGGGAACAACTCATCTCCTTTCGTGTTGATCTCAGGCCCCAAATTTACCGGTGCTGACCACTTTTCAGCCTTACGATCATAAGTTGTATACCAAAGGTCTCTACCTCCGTAACCACCAGGCATATCTGACGCGAAGATTAGATATTTACCATCCATCGTACAAGGGTGACCAACTGAAATTGAATCATGATTTTTCAACTCAAGTTTCACAGGTTCCTTCCACTCATTTTTACCCTTAGCTTCAGACATCCAGATATCACAACCTAAGTTCTGCTTTTTAACGTTTGGACAACGCGTAAAGAACATCGTTTTATAACGTGCATCGAAACATACAGTCCCTTCGTTATCTTCCGTATTGATACCTTCTCCTACAACGAGATAAGGCTCTGTCCAGTTTCCTTTCTTATCTAGTTCTGAAATCCAAAGGTCCATATAAAGCTCCCCTGTTCTCGGATCTTTATCCTTACCAGTAGCGCCATCACGAGATGAAGAGAAATAAAGTTTGTTTTCTTTACGATCACCGAACATTGGCGCCATGTCAAACTCTTTCTTGTTCAATGTATTTTGATTCTCAACGATGTGACGTGTTTTTTCCGCGACAAACTCTTTGTTTCTCTCACAAGATTCAAGGCCAGCAAGTGCTCTTTCATTGTTAGGAACAAGTTTCAAATACTCATTGAAATTCTCTTTCGCCTTTTCGAACTCAGACATCATCAAAAGCATCTCAGCATTATATAGGAATACCTCTGGAACGATATCCTGATAATCCAATATGATCGCTCTATCATACCACTCATTAGCTTCTCTAAATCTTTCAGTTAACCTATAGGATTCGGCAGCCATGAAGGCCATTTCACCCTTCATCTTTTTAGCCTGACGGCCTTTTCTTGTCATCTTTGTATATGCCGTCGAGCACAATTCAGAAGCTTCACTGTATCTCTCGCTGTTGTATGCATCTCTTGCTTTTACAACAAATTTACCTTGACCAAAAACAGCTGTTGTAGACAATAAAACCGCTGCAAATAAGAAAGACTTAAAACTCATTCTTTTTCTCGTTTATGTAGTTAGATACCGCTTACCAATAGCATTAATCTATAGCTAGCAAAGCTAACAAAAATAATTAATTCTTTTCGAGCTGTTAAACTTATTTCAAGTTCAATCCAGATTATTAGGAATTACACAACTTTCCCGACGTAATTCTCCCATTTTTGAAGCATCTGTTGAAATCCTTCCGGCAGCTCAGAATCGAACTGAAGGAATTTACCCGTACTTGGATGCTTGAATCCCAATGTTTTAGCGTGTAGCGCTTGACCAGGAATTAATGCAAAACAATTATCTATAAAGCTCTTATACTTTGCACTTGTGGTTCCTTTCAAAATGCGATCTCCGCCATATTCGAGATCGTGAAATAAGGGATGACCTATGTGTTTCATGTGTACACGAATCTGATGTGTGCGACCAGTTTCTAATTTACACTCAACTAAGGTGACATAACCAAAGCGCTTAAGAACCTTGTAATGTGTTACCGCATGCTTACCATAATCCCCGTCTGGAAAGACCTGCATTACTTTTCTGTTCTTCAGTGATCGCGCAAGGTTACCTACAACAGTACCGTCCTCTTTTACATCTCCCCAAACAAGGGCCCAATACCTTCTTTCCGTAGTGCGATCATGAAACTGTTTTGCCAAGCTATTCAACGCCTCTTCTGTTTTAGCAACAACTAATAATCCAGTTGTATGCTTATCCAAACGATGCACTAATCCGGGTCTTCCGTAATAATTATCCTTTCGTTCGGGCAAATTATCGAAATGGTATACAAGTGCATTTACAAGTGTTCCTTTGTAGTTACCATATCCAGGATGGACTACCATGTCGGAAGGTTTATTGATAACGATCAGATCATGATCCTCATAAACTATACTGAGTGGAATATCCTGTGGAATTAATTCAAGCTCCCTCACCGGATATGGCAATACTATACTGACAGTATCTCCCGGTTTTATCTTATAGTTCTGCTTTACAACTTTCTCATTAACGAGTACATTCCCGTTCTTAGCTGCTATCTGAATCTTATTACGTGATGTATTCGGCATGCGATCCAACAAAAACTTGTCAAT
>SBGS01000039.1 GCA_006226555.1 Bacteroidota bacterium | reverse complement strand
TGTTTGTCTTCAGGAAGCTGAACAATGACATCCGGGCGCTGTAATTCTCCGCTTTCGTTGCGATATGAGTTTTGGATGAAATACTCACGTCCTTTTTCAAGTCCACTTGATTCCAGAATGCGTTCCAACGCAAGCTCACCCCAATCTCCTTGAACTTTTTGTTCCCCCTTCAGAGCATCAACAAGGTTTTGGGCAGTCGAATGCATCTTGTGATGTTGTTCGGAAAGAGCTTTTACCAAACCTTCCATGGATGAGAAACGCTCAATATCCTGCTTATTATTCTCTCTGACCTCCTTTTCAAAGGCTTCAAGTCTTTCTTTTAGTGGTTTTAGTAAAGTTCCTAATTGGAGCTCATTTTCAGATTTTAGGATCCGACTACCTTGGGTCACAAAATCTTTTCCAAGTAATTCTAGCTGTTCTCTCAGATCTTTTTGTTTTTCATCCGAGAACTTTTTATTCTCTTCGAGCAGTTTTTTCAAGGATTCAGTTTCGCTCTCTGCTCTAATAGCTCTTTCCTTAAGATCGGCGATGATAATATCTCGTTCCTGAATTTGTTCGAGTTGTTTACGGATCTCTTCCTGATGTCTTCTTTGTTGCTGGAATATTACATAAATACCAATACCAACAAGTGCGATTAAACCGATCAAAAGAGCTACCATAAGATGAAATTATAGTTAAAAATAGGCAATATACCCGAAATGAATTTTACCATCTGCAAGTCGAATTGGATTATCGAATTGCTTACCAAGAGCATAGGAAAGTGAAAATATCCCCCAGCCTGTAGCGAAAGAGAATCCGGTTCCAAATCCGAACGGACGGTCGGAATAGTAATTGGAAGCATTATTCTCATACCATGTTTGATCGAAGAATAGGAAAACATAAGCATCCCTATCAAGCAGGTAGCGATACTCGATGATTTGAGTGCTTCTGGTGGAGGAGAAAAGTTCGTCTTCGTTAAATCCACGCTGAGATTGTTGACCTCCGAATCGGTACAACTCATTTTCAAACAATCCTTGTTCTGAACCCGTAAACTCCGTTTGGTTGGCTAAGCGTAATACATGCTTTTTATAGAGCGGCACAAAAAACTCGACTGAAAGATTTCCTCGATATGAGAGTGTTTTTTGTATTTCGGATGTGTCATTATCTCTGAAGAGTCTGTTTCCGATACCTGCCGAGATTTCAATTGCATAACCTTTTCTGGGGTTTTGGACATAATCCAGTTCCGTTGAGTTTAAGCCTAGACCGTATAGATTAATGGATGAATTTCCTATTCTGTTGAATGAAGCATTATTCGTTGATCCTGATAAAGAGTTTGATCTATATCCCTGGTAAAATGCTTTAACGTATGTTGAATTAGTAAAATAGTAGTTGACACCGGATACAAATTTCAATTCGAGGAAAGTTGAGTCACGTTTGTATAGATCAAAGGAACCTTCAACCCCAAACCTGCTATTGAAGAGATACGGATACAAAACAGAGGTGTTTAGATTCTGTGTCTGCGATCGAATACTTTGCCATTGAAGAAAGATCTTTTCACCTCGGTTCAAGGAATTGGTCAACTTTAAATTTACTTCTCCTGTCACATCTAGTTTGCCAGTCACACTGTTTGGCTGAAAACCAACTATCCCGTTCAATGAACTCACAGGTGTTTTTTCTAAGTACATATACACTTCAGTACCTTCTGGTCGGAATAGTATTTCACTGGGTTTAATTGTCCTTAGATAAGTTATTTGGCCTATTCTACGATCAATTTTTCTGATACGATTTTCATTGTGAATATCACCCGATTTGATCTCGATCAGATTCTGGATCATTTTGACCTGAATATTGGAATCACCTTTGATAACAATTTTTTGAATTGTGTATTGAGGACCTTTTTCTACAAAAAGTTTCGCTTTTGGTATTTCACCATTGAAAGTTATACTGTCCAACCGGACTTCAGCGAAGGGATATCCATTATTGATATATGTTGAGTTGATGGTAGTCAATAAACCGGAGATCTCATTCTTTTTAAAGGGAAGTTCTGAAATGAGTTGTTCCTTTAATGAGCTGTTTTTTTTAATGAATTGGAGGATATCAGGTGAAGTGGAAATCTGAAGTAATTCGAATCTGGGTCCGATATACATATGTGTAAACCAGTCGTTTCCTACACGATCAATGGAATCAATTGAAAAAAGAACATATCCTTTCCGCTGCATTTTTTTCACGATCTCAGTCAGGTATTTCTGGCAAGTAACACTGTCTTTAAAAGAAGTTTTCATCTTATTTAGCAGTGTTATGTCATTCTTTTCTATCGTGTTTGTAAGCCGGATTTTTGACTGTCCGAAACTAAATGAAACCGTTACTAACAGTAGAATAATGAATATGTATAAGCGATTTGGAAACACGATTTTAAATTACTGCTTTTGAAAACATGACAGGGTATTGTGGAAAACAAAATTTCCTAAGGGTTGTAATTAATTGTAGATTTGTGGTTATATTGTAGACGCAACAATCTGTAACCTCTGTAAAAAAACGAAAACATGAAGAAATTATTTGCATTCGCATTCCTCGGAATTTTTGTATCAGCGTTGGCCGTATCTTGTGGATCTTCTAAAGGTGGTCATTGTGATGCTTACGGAAATAAAAGTGGAAGCGTACAAATCAAGAAATCAGGAAAACATTCTTAATCAGAAAGATGTATTCAAAGAAAAAGGTCGGGATTTCCCGACCTTTTTTATTGTAGTTATTTCTATTTATTTCTCGTTAATTGTGTGGGTATAAACAACTGTATAAGAAGCAGGTATAGCAGGGACTAAAACATAGTTCTCAATATATCTTGATTCATCACATGTTGTTTTACATTCGGTTACGTCGATATGATATGTTACGATACCATTAACATCATCTCTGGTAACAGTTCTTTTAAGTGAAACATCGCATTTGACTGCGATTGGGTTAGCTAATATGCTGTAAAGATTGTACGGAACATCACCACGTACGTATCCTCCGTCAAAACTAATCTGATATTCGTCAGCGTAATTATCAGCTCCGTGAATATGATAATCACCATTCATGTTACCTGTAATATATCCAACACTTGGATAAATAATTACATCCTCAATAATCTCTCCGCTATCTTCACTTGTATTGGCCAATTTACATTTCTTGACACAGCTTCCCATTAATAGAGTACTAGTTAGCAGTGCGGTGAATAAGGCTGTTCTTTTCATCTTAAATAATTAAGTGGTAGTAATTTATCGACGTAAAAATATTGATTTGGTCAGAGACCTACAAAT
>SBGS01000156.1 GCA_006226555.1 Bacteroidota bacterium | reverse complement strand
ATATTGGTGACTGTCGGATGATTCCAAACCTTGATGTTCTCCGAAACAGTATTGACATCTGCGCTATTACAATCTCTGTAAAATACAAGCTGAAAGATATAGTTACCACCTGAGCAGGTCCACGTAAGATCACCTCCTAAAACGTGGGTTGCCCGAACGCTCAATGAGTTGATGATGATTAGAAGCCCTGTCAGTAGTATTAACCGCATATATTTTCAACGTATTTCTTTCATACGTAGTATGAAGACGCAAATATTTATTGTTCGTTGCTATCCTGCGCTTACAACACTAAGATCTTCCCAGTTCAAATATTTTTTTGCCAATTCCTGGATGCGTTCAGCTGTGATATTTTGAATGGATGCTATTGCTTCGTTATAGAAAGAAAGGTCTTTACCATTAAGAATCGCACTAAGGAATAGGTCTGTCATGGCATAAGGACCATCCGCACTTTTCAGGAGCTGTCCCATCATGTAATTTTTGACAAGTTCTATTTCAAATGGTTCTACAAGCTCGTTTTGCAACCTCTCGATCTCTTTTCTGATCTCGTTGATCGCATCTTCACGTACCTCTTTTTTTACTTCTGTACCGATAACAAAATATCCTGTTTGTTGAAATTCGACAACATGGGAACCAATCCCATAGGTGTAACCTTTGTCTTCACGGATATTCGCCATTAACCTGCTTCCAAAGTAATCTCCCAGGATGGTATTTAAAAAGATAAAATCAAGGTAGTCAGGATGTGTTTTGTTAAATAGGATTCGGCCGACACGAATAGCAGATTGCATAGCATCATCCATATTCAAATGATAGACCTTAGTCTTATTAGTTAACTCACAAGCGACGTCCCGTTCTGATCTTTTAAGACTAGATAGCGCGTTATGGATCACTTCTAGGTCTTTATTCTCAATACTCCCAACCAAAACTACCTTTTGAAGTCCGTTCAAATAATGTTCCTTGTGGAAAGAGACAAGGGTCTCTCGGGTTAATTCATCATAATCAGAAAGCTCTGTTACCTGAGCGTAATTTTCATTGGATGCGAATAGGATCTTTTGAAAACTGCGTTGTGCATTAAAGCTAACCTTCTTCAGTCCGATCATGAACTGTTGCTTGCGATCAGCAAGATATTCATCGATCTCATTTTGAGGGAATACAACATTTTGGATCGCATCTACAACGATCGACACAACTTCTGCAAGGTTCTCATTAAGACAGTATATGGATACAACTGCATTCTCAACTGAAATTCCGGATTCAAAATAACCTCCAAGACCATTTATTGCTTCATTGATCTCATTGGTGTTCTTTGTAGAAGTACCTGAGAGCAGAAGGCCGTTTGTTATAGCAGGCACACTTTTGTTACCATGTATTTTCCCTGCATTGAAATAGAGGTCGAATCTACAAGTCTCGTTAGGAACATCTGCCATGTGATAAAATGGTACATTACAAATAGTACCAGTATGAGGCGCACGGAAATCAATGTTTTGTATCTCGGCTATCTCAGGTGCTGTCTTTCTATCAAGCATTTCCGGAAGGTGTTACAGTTAAAAGTGAACAGTTTTCTTTTCTGAATAGATCATTGGACACTCTTCGAATATCATCGGAGTGAATCGCCTTATAATGATCACTTTCATGATTGATTTCATTTGCATCTCCCAGCATTTCATAATAACAAAGGTTCATTGCTCTGTTTAACGTTCCTTGTTCTTGAAAAGCCTTTGATGTCCTAATTTTTGCCAAAACCTTTTGCAACTCTTTTTCTGGTATAGATTCTTGTTTGAGCTCTTCCAGTAATTTCCAAAGTGCATGATCAAGCTCTTCAAATGTTCGGCCCTCATTTAACTTCCCACTGATTATTAATAAGCCGTCATCGATAGAACCGGTGATATATGAGTTGATCTCGGATGTGATCTGGAGTTCTTTTTTAAGTCTCAAATACAATCTGGCAGACTTGTCCTGACCAAGAATATCGCTTAACACATCGCACGTAAAGTAATCCTTGTGTTTGCGGTCTACCATTCTGAAAGCATAGTAAAACGCATGACTTGGAACCTCTCGCGATAAGTTTATACTCCTGAATTCTTCTTGAACAGGTTCTTTCGGATAAACTTTCATTGAAGGCTCTTTTCCGGGGATCGAACCAAACCATTTTTCTATTAGTTGCAGAGTTTCTCGATTATCAATATTTCCTGCAACACAAAGAATAGCATTCCCCGGATGATAATATTGATCAAAAAAAGATCGAACATCGTCCATCGTGGCATTTTCAATGTGACTGATCTCTTTACCAATGGTAGCCCATTTATAAGGATGAACTTTATACACTAATGGCCGAAGGTTTAGCCATACGTCTCCATATGGCTGATTCAAATAACGCTGTTTGAATTCTTCAATAACGACATTTCTTTGAACTTCAAGGCTTTTGGGCGTAAATGCTAATGACAGCATACGATCACTTTCCAACCATAATGCCGTTTCCAGGTTTTGCAAAGGAAGAACATCATAGTAATTCGTGATATCGTTCGATGTAAATGCATTGTTTTCACCTCCGGCAGATTGCAGAGGAGTATCAAACTCTGGTATATTCACTGAACCACCAAACATTAAATGCTCGAATAGGTGAGCGAAACCTGTTTTTGATTCGTCTTCGTCACGTGCTCCGACTTTGTAAAGAATGTTTACCACCGCAAGCGGAGTAGTAGGGTCGTGATGAAGCAGGACGGTTAGCCCGTTGCTGAGCACATGTCTTTCGTATTCGATCATTAAAACTTGAATTTATCGGTTTGTTGTTCAGACAAAGCTAACCTGAATTCAGCGAGTATTTCGTTCAATATTTCAGCTGCTGGTTGTATTTTATCGATCATTCCTGAAACCTGTCCTATTTCCAATTCGCCTTCGACAAGGTCTCCTTCAAACATTCCTTTTTTGGCTCTTCCTCTTCCAAGGAGTGCCTTGAGTTCTTCCTGATCAGCGCCTTTTTCATAAGCTTCAGCAACGCGCTGATAAAATGAATTTTTTATCAGGCGAACCGGGGTGATCTCTTTTAATGTCAATTGCGTATCTCCTTCTTTCGCTTCGACTACCGCATTTTTAAAATTAATATGGGCACTGGATTCCTCTGACGTAACGAATCGACTACCGATCTGTACACCGTCCGCACCAAGGTTCATCGCTGCTAGCATGGCTCTTCCTGAACCAATACCACCTGCCGCGATCAACGGAATTTCCAGCTCCTTTGCCACAGCCGGAATGAGACAAAGCGTCGTAGTTTCATCTCTGCCGTT
>SBGS01000040.1 GCA_006226555.1 Bacteroidota bacterium | reverse complement strand
GCGTAGATGTACTACCAAGTTTGTCGACCAGCCAGCGTGAATTTGAATACGTAGATGAAATGACCGTCGACAACAACATTGTTTTCAGTTCTGGACAACCAACAAAATCGCTCAAATTCTATAATCCTTTCTCTTCAGTTGGATTGCAATTTGGTTTACGTTTCAGAATTTGAAATAAAACTCAAGACTAGTTGTGATGCACGAGTTTCATGTATCGATCCGTCTTCATGGCGTGCATCAGTATCGTATCTCCCCATTCCCTAGCAATGCGGTAAGGAGAATCCACAATATAAATAGTATCGTTGCTAACATAATAAGGTTGCTTAACACGCCCTAAGGTGACTTCATCCTCACCAAACACCCACTCGGAGCCAGAAGTTTGCCTGCAATTATTTCCTTCTGAGTCGCAGTCTTTAGCAATATTTGACCATGTCCCCTTGATCTTATCCGATAAACTTGGTAGAACCTCCTCAGGTAATTCTGACACCTCTGCTTGCTCCATTAACTCTTCAATCACGGCTTCATCTTCGGTTGTTTCGGCGTTATTTGAACACGAAAAAAGTCCGAAAGTGATTAGAGAAACTGCTAAAAAATGATTCTTTGAATTCATAGTTTTTGGTTTTTGTACAATTTATAAAAATCCAATCAATTACAGACCTGCAAATCTTTAAACAGATACTCGATAAACTTCCTAGTTAATCTTCCCCTATCAATATCTGAATTTTCTCTTTCATACCATCCAGCGCAGTTAATTCCGATGTGTATTGGTTGTATCCGGGGTAAGAAACCTCCATTCCATAGACACCCGGGCTCAATTCGATCTTAAAATTACCATCGAGATCAGTAATGACTCCTGTTACGAAACCATCTTTACGAAGAAATTTGATTCTAACGGCAAACGCCGGCTCTGCAACTGATCTATCCCAAGCGGTCCCGTATAAAATATAATTTGGTGAATCTGTTTCTACGGTTTCTACCATTTTTAACTCAATAGAAGAAACAATAAGCTCCTCACAGATCAATATCGGTTCGTGTAAATGACTACAGCCACTGTACAATAAGAGTATAATAGAAAGTAATAAGAGACGCATCTTACAAATCATTTCAAAGAAGATGCGTGAAGGGAGCTTATTTCATAAATCCAGTTAATCTTTAAGGATAATACTCGATCTCTCTTGTAAAGTATGCGTTCAAACGTTTCGTACCGTAGTTGGTATCGTAGAATTGATAACTTACGATATTTCCTTGTTCATCGTACTTATACACGTAAAACTCTCTGAATTTCATGCCGTTTGTGCTACTTACCTTCTCTAAAAGATGCCCAAACAGATCATAAGAGCTGCGAGAGTCACTATGCAAGGAATACTCAATTGCCTTCTGATCTTGCTCTTCATCAGAATCATTGAATTCACTCATCGGGCCTGTAAATACAGATGAGCTGATTTCTCTGCCAAAATCATCCATCTTTCCTTCAGTCTTGGTCATCATTGATGGATTAATTACCACATAGCTATTTTTACCAAAGGTCCATTCAGCACCATTGTGATGTTCGATCATACCTATGAGCTCTCCCTTCTGGTCGTAGGTATATGATTTATGGTCTTGTTCATATACCTCATCACCATAATAACGGTAGGTAGTCTCACGAAGCAACAATCCTTCAGGACTATAGTAATATCGATATCCCTTTTTAACGACCTTGCCGAAGTACTCCAGCATATCCTCTGCTATTACACCAAACTCTCCATATGAATAATTCACAACCAAAGCTGTATCGTCCGGTCCATGAAATCTCAATAGCCTAGACAATCGATCATCATCATATTCCTTCTTTAAATAGATGAACTCTTCCTCATCCATATATGTCATAAGTGATATCAGTCGTCCATTTTCATTATAATGCGCGACATGCGTATTGATCACTATGGATGAGTCCTCTTTATCGCGTATTTCATGCCGAATCGTTTTTACTTTCCCATGAATCGTAGTGTCCATATCAAGGGAATGTTGAGCATATACATCCTGTATTCCGTTACACAGTACAATCAAAAATAGAATCCTTTTCATTTCAGTGATTTAGCTCCTCAAATGTACAATTTGGATTAAAAGTATAGTAGGTGAATAGTAAATAACTTTATAAACATAGCGGAGAATTCCTTTTCGTCAATCTTCAAAGCATCAAAGTATGTCATTTTAAATGTTTTTATCTCATATTTTCCTGAAAGCCCTATTTTTACTATCAATCTGACAACATTGACCGATCAGTACAGTGAATAAGACAATATTTACTTTAAGTGAAACAATTCAGTAGAAAGAGACATATAGCCAAAACCCTAACCTGGAGATTAGTCGGTACGTTGGATACTATGTTCATTTCCTGGCTGATCTCAGGAGATTTTAAAATTGGTATCGCTATTGGAGGAGCTGAGGTTTTAACGAAACTCGTTCTTTATTATCTACACGAAAGGATCTGGTATAACACACGAATTTTCACAACTAGATCCAGTAGAACAAGACATATACTAAAGACCTTTACCTGGAGACTTGTTGGAACAGCTGATACCATGTTTATGGGTTGGCTCATCTCTGGTGACCCAACTGTTGGACTAAAGATCGGAGCACTAGAGCTCATTACAAAAATGATCTTGTACTATCTTCATGAAAGAATGTGGTATCGAACTGATTTTGGTTTGATCGAGATCATTGAAGAGCATGATCAAGAAGAAGTTGCAAAAAGTCAGTACATCTATAAACAGGATTACGAAGTATCACGAAGATCAAGAAGTGAGCAAAATGGTCATGCATCTTTCATGGTGCTTTTTACTGGTTTATCCGGATCCGGTAAGTCGACAATTGCCAATGAACTGGAAAAAATCCTGAATCAGCGCAAAATCAAAACCTATCTTCTGGATGGTGACAATGTCAGGTTCGGCATGAACAAAGATCTCGGATTTTCAGAGGAGGACAGAACTGAAAATCTCAGAAGGATCGCCGAAATGTCCAAGCTCTTCGTAGACAGTGGCACCGTAGTGCTAGCGGCTTTTGTCTCTCCTTTGATCAAGGATCGCCAGATGATAAAAAGTATTCTGGGTACTGATGATTTTGTGGAAGTATATGTGAACACCCCATTGGAAGAATGTGAAAAACGCGATATCAAGGGATTATATGAGAAAGCCAGAAATGGAGAAATAGAAAATTTCACCGGAATAAGCGCTCCTTATGAACCGCCTGTAGAACCGGATATAGAAATCAGTACTATTGGAATGAATGCTGAAGAATGTGCAGCATATATTTTAAACAAGTTGGAGGATAGATTAACTTTACCACATGAATAAGTAC
>SBGS01000041.1 GCA_006226555.1 Bacteroidota bacterium | reverse complement strand
GCAGGAACTGTTTCTGACGCGAAGACCTTAGAACTATTAGATGGTTCAAGTGTTGAAATCATTGATGCAAGCACAAATAAAGTTCTTGGAACATACACTACAGAAAATGGTGGTGCATTTACAGGAGATCTTCTTGACGGTAAAAAATATGGCGACAAGATCTCATGGTTAGTTAAAGTTCAAAAGAAAGGTTACTTAACACAATCGTTTGTTGTTGACACAACCCTTGGTATGTTCAAGACCTTGAAATTGGATTATTTGATCACGAAATCTGATCTTGGTATTGATATAGGACAGGTTTTTGACCTTAACCCTATTTACTTCGATCTTGATAAATCTGATATTCGTCCGGATGCAGCGATAGAACTTGACAAGATTGTTAAGATCATGAACGATAACCCGGATATCAGGATCGAGCTAGGATCACACACTGACTGTCGTGCATCTGAATCATATAACCTTTCACTGTCACAAAGAAGGGCAAAAGCTTCTGCAGCATATATCCAGGCGAGAATCACAAATCCTAAACGAATTTATGGTAAAGGATATGGTGAAAGTCAGTTGGTAAATGATTGTGGATGTGAAGGTGACGTTGTTTCTGACTGTACAGAAGAAGAGCACCAAGCTAACCGTCGTACGGAGTTCAGAATTGTGAAAAACTAAACTGATTTTATTTCATATTAAAATAGGTATGTCAACAGGCATACCTATTTTTTTTTGTAACCCTCTGAAAATAACCACGTACAACAGAGGTAAATCAAAAATTGATGATATGAGATCAATTGTAACACTAATCGCGTTTTCACTTACCTCATTATTGAGTACAGTTTATGCTCAAACCCTTACAGAGGAGGATATTCGCGAGATTGCGGAAAAAGGAACAGAAGCTGAAATTGTAATGCAGACTTCTACTCTGACCCAGGATGGATTTCTATATTATGCTTCTATTCTAGCGGACAAGTTATTGGAGAAAAAACCATTAAGTTCAAACTATAATTATAGAAAAGGGTTTCTTCTTCTAGAAATTTATCGAGATTATTCAGCTGCAAAGAAACACTTCATTATTGCGGTTAGAGATGTTGACAACAATTATGACATGTACTCCAGTAAGGAGACCAGTGCCCCAACAGATGCTTTTTTCCATCTCGCATCATGTTATCACTTGGAAGAAAATATCGATAGTGCAGAATATCACTATAAAAAGTTCATAGAAGTCTCTAATAAGGGATCAGAGCTGCTAAAAACAACACAGTTAAGATTGAAGCAATGTGAGGAAGCGCGCAGACAAATGGCTGCACCTGTTAATGTTTACCTAAAAAACATTGGTCCATCTATCAACACAAACTTCCCGGAGTATAGTCCCGTAGTATCATTAGATGGTTCTGCTCTTTATTTCACTTCCAGAAGACCTTGGCCAAACAATGAAACCGAGCGTTTTCGTGATCTTGCAATACATCAATATCCTGAAGACGTGTATGTTTCTTACCTGGACTTTGATTCAACTTGGACTGAGCCTGTGCGTCTGGATTTCTGTGAGCCGAAAAGAAATGAGGCATCCATATCTGTAAGTTCCGACGAACGTATGATCTATTTATACGAGGATACGACAGGTAACGGAGACATTTACACTACTGACTTTTACCACGCGAAATTCAACGAAATTCAGCCTTTGGATTTTAAAGATGTCAATACCGAATCATGGGAAACACACTGTATGATGTCCCATAACAAACAACGTTTCTTCTTTGTATCTGATAGAAAAGGTGGTTTTGGAGGTCGTGACATCTATGTAATGGAGCGAAAAAAGAATGGAAAGTGGACAAAGCCAGAGAATCTTGGACCAGGTATTAACACTGAATACGACGAAGATTCACCTTTTATTGCCATTGACAATAAGACGTTGTACTTCTCTTCGAATGGACCGAAAAGTATAGGTGGATTTGATATTTTCAAAAGTGAAATGAACGAGGATTCAACTTGGACCGAAAGTGTAAACCTCGGATATCCTTTGAATTCAACGAATGATGACATC
Organism: Bacteroidota bacterium; assembly: GCA_006226555.1. GTDB lineage: Bacteria > Bacteroidota > Bacteroidia > Flavobacteriales_D > Crocinitomicaceae > UBA4466. The sequence continues at coordinate 1,315 of SBGS01000041.1, read as the reverse complement.
TTCTATACCACAACTATCGACGGAAGACGTGGATATATGACTTCGTACAGATCTGATGGGCATGGTGAGAAGGACATCTACGAGATATACAACGATTATCTTGGTGTTAAGGATGTTGCAATACTTAAGGGTTTGATCAAAACGGTGGATAATAAACCAATTCCTGAGGACTTTGCAATTAACGTGCGTCTCGTATGTATTGATTGTGAAGAAGGAACGGACAGCCGATACGTCTACCCTCGCCTACGTGATGGTGTATTCATGACAGGGCTTAAGCCGTGTAAGACGTATAAGCTGGAGTATACTGATCTAATTGACTCTTTGCTGATGCACACTGACGGATTTACAACATTCTGTGACACTGCATATCAGGAAATATATCGTGAGTTATTGTTAGATGTTGACAAGCGTATCATTATTATTCCGGATACAACAATTGATGTTCCAGAGGTTGTGGTGACAGATTACCCTAATCTTGAATTCATGCACTACTTCGCATACAACAAGAATAAGTTGACGACGAAGAAAGGAGAATTGAAGGAATTCGTTGAAAAGGTTGAAGCTCAACTAAAAGAAGGGCGCGAAAGTATAACAATCAACGTATACTCTTCCGCTTCACATGTACCGACAAAAACGTATAAGACTAATGAGAACCTGACGAAGATCCGAGCAGAAAACATGAAATATGATTTGATCGCTCACTTCCAAAGCATGCCTGAGTATAAAGATCGAGTAACGGTGGTTATAGTGTCTACTCTGGTTCAGGGACCTGAATATGAAAAGGATTCCGCGAACAAGGAGAAATACTTCCCATACCAGTACGTTGGTCTTAAAACTGAATAATAAGCACTACACACAAAGAAAGAGTCCGGTTATGCCGGACTTTTTCTTTATACCCTTATTTTAGCGCTATGAATATTGCATTAGAAAAGCCGCTGGCCATATTTGATCTTGAAGCAACCGGGTTAAATATTACGTCAGATCGTATAGTTGAGATCGCGATCTTAAGAATTGATCCTGATGGTAAAAGAACGACGTATAACCGTAGAATTAACCCTGAAATGCCCATTCCAGCTGAGTCTACGGCTATTCATGGCATTTCCGATGCTGATGTAGCCAACGCTCCTACTCTATCTCAGATCTATCCGGAAATTGAGGATTTTATTCAAAATTGTGATCTGGCCGGCTTTAACAGCAATAAGTTTGATCTTCCGATGTTAGCTGAAGAACTGTTAAGGGTAGGTTCTGAACTTGATCTTTCAATACGAAAACATATTGATGTTCAGAACATTTTCCATAAAATGGAACAACGCAC
>SBGS01000190.1 GCA_006226555.1 Bacteroidota bacterium | reverse complement strand
GTATCGTAAACATCCTCATGAATGATCAACCTTCTTGTTGAAGTACAACGTTGTCCTGAAGTTCCAACCGCTCCGAACACAGCTCCCGGAACAACCATCTTCAAATCAGCCGTTGGTGTAATGATGATTGCATTGTTACCACCTAGTTCAAGTAAAGACTTACCAAGACGCGCTCCAACAGCAGCTCCAACAGATTTACCCATACGAGTTGACCCTGTAGCAGAAACTAAAGGTACACGCTGATCTTCAGCCATTAACTTACCGATCTCCGGACCTCCGATCACCAATCCTGACACTCCTTCCGGAACACCGTTGGCCTCGAATACTTCGTTTGTAATTTGCTGACATGCAATTGCTGTCAAAGGAGTTTTTTCAGAAGGTTTCCAGATACATACGTCTCCACACACCCAAGCCAAAGCTGTATTCCAGCTCCATACTGCTACCGGGAAGTTGAACGCCGAAATAATTCCTACAATTCCAAGTGGATGGTATTGCTCATACATTCTGTGACCAGGACGCTCAGAGTGCATCGTAAGACCATATAACTGGCGCGATAAACCAACGGCAAAATCACAGATGTCGATCATTTCCTGAACTTCACCTAGACCTTCCTGAAGAGATTTACCCATCTCGTAAGACACCAGGTGACCAAGATCATCCTTGTGCTCACGCAATTTCATTCCTAACTGACGAATCACTTCACCACGTTTTGGAGCAGGCCATGTACGCCACGTTTTGAACGCTTCTTCCGCTTTTAGTACTACAGCTTCATAGTCTGCTTCAGAAGCAGCATACACACTGGCAATAGGCTTTCCATCTACCGGAGAATTTGAACTGATCACCTCTCCACGAGTACGAAACCATTTGCCTCCTGTTGAAGCACCATTATTTTCTTTTTCGATATTGAACTTGTCCAGAATTTGCTGGATGCTCGTCTCATTTATAACTTCTGCCATGTTGCCTTTGTTGTGATATTTTATTACTGACTACAAAATTACGTTAATTTTTCTTGGTTTCAGTAGGTTAAGTTACAGTACTTTCACTCCCATATACTTAGATGTACTATTCATGGTCGATATGAAAGCTACATTTCTTTTCCTATTTTTGAACAAATACTTGATATGAGTTCATACGTGCTGATCATGGCTCTTGCAGGAGTCATCATACTTAGCTTCTTTTTCAACATTATCGCGCAGAAGACAAACGTTCCTTCTGTTTTACTGTTGATCGGTCTAGGTATGGGTATAAAGGCGGCTATGAATTCTTATGGTATTCAAGACGATGATCTTGAGTTAAACATCATTCTTGAGGTTCTGGGTAATGTCGGGTTGGTCATGATCGTGTTGGAGGCCGCGCTGGACCTGAAGATAGAGCGAGAAAAGACCAGTCTCATCTTGCGCTCACTTGCCGCGGCCATAGTTGGTATGGCGGCCACTATATTCGGTCTTGCACAATTTTTCCTATATATTTTTCCCAGTGCAAATTTCTACCAGGCAATGCTTTATGCCATCCCACTGAGTATTATGAGTAGTGCGATCATTATCCCGAGCGTTGGTCGTTTAAGCGGAAGGAAAAAAGAGTTCATGGTCTATGAAAGTACTTTTTCGGACATCATTGGTATTATGGTATTCTATTTTATGATTGGAGCCGATGGAGAATCCTCAGGAGGGAACATATTCATGGAAGTGATCTTCAATGTGATCGGTACTATTTTACTATCAGTGATCGTATCCTATTTTCTTGTCTATTTATTTCAACATCTTAGGATGCAGGTCAAGCTTTTCCTGGTAATAGCTGTTCTTTTACTCCTTTTTGCTCTCGGTAAATTCTTCCATCTGTCATCCCTGCTGATCATCCTCATCTTCGGCGTTATTTTAAACAATACCGATGTATTCTTCAGGGGAAGATTAGCCAAATATTTTGACAGAGAACGTGTACGACCGATCCTACACGATTTCCATAGCTTGACACTAGAGTCAGCGTTCCTCGTAAGAACATTTTTCTTTGTGATCTTTGGTATCAGTATAACGGTGAGCTCTCTGTACAACTGGAAAGTTGCGGTTAATAGTCTCGCTATCGTGGCCATTTTATACCTCGTTCGCTATCTCGTGTTACGCTTCATTGCCAGACAACATCTCTTCCCTGAACTTTGGATCGCTCCAAGAGGATTGATCACTGTTCTTCTGTTCTTTGTGCTGTTGAAAGAAGATGCGCTGCGCATCGGTGCGTTTGACACGGGTTTACTTTTGTATCCGATCCTCATAACGAGTACGATCATGATGATCGCGCTTATTTCCTATCGAGGCGAAAAAGTTACGGATGTGATCTTCAGAAAAACCTCTGAAACCGGAGGCTTGACTGCTGAAGATTTTGAAAAGCGCAGTGAACAGAACTTAAATTCAGATTTCGACGGTTTCTGATCACCACTTGATCCAGATCTTTCCAATCGATCTCCCGCTATCTAAAAGCGAGTGCGCCTCATTCAAAGCAGTATGTTCAAATTCCTGAGAAGCAGGAACAGTAATGTTTCCTGCTCGATACAAGTCCATTATACCATCCAGAGAGTCCTTTAGCACTTGTGGTTTGTTATCCGCTATCCTTAACATATTTACACCGAGGATGTTCTTGGAATGAATCATAAGGCCGACCGGTATGATCAATCCCATTTTACGTACAAAATTTAATGCCGATAAAACGCCCCACTTACCATCTCCTAGCTCAGACCCACCAAAAATAAACATCCGTCCACCTGCATTCATCAATGCCATATCTTTTTTGAAGGTAGACCCTCCCACCGGATTGTATGAGATATCTATTTTCCCTACATGCTCTTTTATATACTGGTCGTAGTTTGACTTTTTATAGTTAACGGCATGTGCAGCACCCAAACCAATTGCATGTGAAACCTTTTCATCAGACCCCACCTTTGCGATAGCCTCTCCTCCATTTAATTTCACCAGCTGAATAAGCAGGCTGCCAACTCCTCCTGCAGCAGCGTGCACCAAAGCCTTATCTCCTTTTCTAACAGGCGATAAATACATTGCCATGTAGTATGCCGTGACTCCTTGAGTACACAAAGCCAACAATTCTCCGGCAGATTCATCCGACACCACTGTACATGCCATTTCTGTGGTTACAGCATGACGCGCATAGCCACCAAATCGCGTGAAAGCCAAGACCCTCTTCCCAAGTAGTTCTTTATTCGTGTTTTCACCTGTGGAAATTACCTTTCCAACAACTTCATAACCCACTATCGATGGAAATGGTGGAGCATCCCTATACAGCCCCTTTCTCGCCATCACATCAGCATAGTTCAATCCAAATGCCTCGACTTCGATCAATACTTCATTATCTCCGGGATCGGCAATCTCAAAACCACGAAG
>SBGS01000165.1 GCA_006226555.1 Bacteroidota bacterium | reverse complement strand
TTCTCTGAAAGACCACAGAAACACGATGAACAAAAACAACAGTAGTACACTTTTCTGCTGTATCGTCCACTTGGTTTTTTCCGGATGTTCAATCGTCAATTTTTCATTACGTCCTTTTCCCAGCAGGAATAAAAAAAACAGATATACTACGAATAACATGATCAAACTAAGTGGCAAACCAATCTTCATCCAGTCAAAAAAGCTAACAGAAATGCCATATGTACTTTCTAATATCCCAACCATAGCGGTATTTGGTGGTGACCCAACTATTGTCGCCATTCCTCCAATACTTGCGCCATAAGCAACTGTCAACACAAGATAAAGCGGAAACTTGCTCTTTCTGTCAATATCAGCGGATTGGATGATGGCAGTAGCCATTGGAAGCATCATTAAAGCTGTTGCGGTATTGGATATCCACATACTTAGAATCGCGGTAGAAAAAAGAAAACCCAATAGCAACCTAGCGGGACTTGAACCTACGAGCCTAAGAATGGTTTCTGCTATCCTTTTGTGCACATCCCATTTCTCCAAAGCAAGCGACAAAACGAAACCACCGAAAAATAGGAAAACCATTCTGTTTCCGTATTGAGCGGCAAGATCATCTGCAGTAAGTACACCGAGAGGAACAGCTAAAACCATAGGCAACAAGGCAGTTACATAGATCGGTATCACCTCAAAGATCCAGAATACCACCATCATGCCACCTAAAGCAACTGCATTCCAATAGAGTTGATCTGATTTATTCGTGGGAGCAAATAAAATGATCAAGGCAAAAATAAAGAGTGACCCAAAAAGGATCATTTGTTTATAATTCAAACGCTCCATAACAACAAAAGCGCTCCTGATCAGGAACGCTTAGCATTTAATTCTTTTGTACTACTTATTCAGTTTATTCAGTTTAGAGAAAAACTGTTCTTCTTTTGTCGATATCATTTCCACGACTTTTCTGTAATCAGATTTCTCTTTGGCTTTGTTGATCTCATTCAATGCTTCCTCGTAAAAATCTACTGCCTCATCAATCAATTTATCAGCCTCATCAGCTGTTGATGTTTCGTTTACAATTAAATAATCGCAATCATCCAATAAATCTTCAACGATTCTTCTTAAACGCTTTTTCAGTAATCTCTTGCTTGCCATAATAAGGGTTATTTGTATTAAAGATATAAAAAAAAGCGTGGCCACTTCGACCACGCTTTTTACTTAATTATTCTTCCGTTTTAACTTCTTCCGTTTTTTCCGGTTTTGGTAGAAGTACTCTACGTGAAAGTTTCCACTTTCTAGTTTTAGGATCTTTACCTATTACTTTGAATCGAACTATATCTCCTTCTTTACACACATCTTCCATCTTAGCGATTCTTTCGTGTGCAAATTCAGAAATGTGGATCAATCCATCCGTACCAGGGAGAATTTCTACGAAAACTCCGTAAGATTGGATCGACTTGATCTTTCCTTCGTACTCTTCTCCTTCTTCAACCTGAGGAGGGAATGCGATCAATTTAACTGCCTTGATTGCTGCAGCCATATCATCACCATTGTTAGAAAGGATCTGAACCTGACCTTCTCCAGAAGGTAGTTCTTCGATCGTAATTGTTGTGTTCGTATCCTTCTGCATTTGCTGAATGATCTTACCTCCAGGTCCTATGATCGCACCGATCACATCATTAGGAACAACGAATTGCTCAATTCTTGGAGCCTGTGGTTTCAACTCTTTACGAGGTTCCGCAATCGTTTCAGTGATCTTATCTAAGATATGAAGACGTCCTGCTCTCGCTTGTTCTAGCGCCTGGATCAATACTTCATACGGCAAACCATCTACTTTGATATCCATTTGACAAGCAGTGATACCATTCGCAGTACCTGTAACTTTGAAGTCCATATCTCCTAGGTGATCCTCATCTCCTAGAATATCAGATAAAACTGCAAATTTTCCTTCTTCAGCAACAAGTCCCATTGCAATTCCGGAAACAGGAGCTTTGATCTGAACACCACCATCCATCAATGCCAATGTACCAGCACAAACTGTTGCCATTGAAGATGAACCATTGGACTCAAGGATCTCAGACACCAAACGAATTGTGTAAGGATTATCTTCAGGAAGTACAGGCTTCAATGCTCGAAGAGCAAGGTTTCCGTGTCCTACCTCACGACGAGAAGTTCCACGAATCGGTCTAGCCTCACCAGTTGAGAATGGAGGGAAGTTGTAATGCAACATAAAAGGAACAGTTCCTTTGAATGTTACATCATCGATCATCTGCTCATCCATTTTACCTCCTAGTGTCAACGTAGTCAATGATTGTGTTTCTCCACGTGTAAAGACTGCTGAACCATGAACGATCGGTAAATAATCAACTTCAGCCCAAATAGGACGGATCTCATCGAATTTACGACCATCCAAACGTTTTCCTTCAAAAAGCATGACGTGACGTACTGCCTTCTTCATAGCTTCTTTGAAGTAAGGTCCGATAAAGCTTCCGAACTCCGCGATCTCTTCTTCAGAGAAAGATGCTACTAACTCCTCTTTCACCGCTCCAAACAGTTCACTTCTTTTCTCTTTAGAAGCGATTCCCTGACGAGCAATATCCTTGCACTTTTCGTATGCGAAGTTCATTACACGCTCACGGATCTCTTCGTTATGATTTTCATGAGAATATTCTCTCTTAGGATTTGATTTAGAAACTTCTGCAGCAAGATCCAATTGGAACTGACATTGTTTTTTAATCTCCTCATGAGCGATTTTGATGGCTTCAACCATATCCAGCTCAGAGATTTCCTTCATTTCACCTTCCAACATTACGATATCCTTTGCAGTACCTGCGATCATAATATCCAGGTCAGACTGCTCCATTTCCTCTAGAGTTGGGTTGATAACGTATTCACCATTGATACGTCCAACACGTACTTCAGACATTGGACCATTGAATGGGATATCCGAAACAGCAATCGCTGAAGACGCTGCCAAACCTACAAGCGCATCCGGACTATTCACCCCATCGTATGAGATCAACTGAAGCATCAATTGCACTTCTGCATGATAATCATCCGGGAATAATGGACGAAGTGCTCTGTCAACGATACGCATAACAAGGATCTCTCTTTCGGACGGACGTGCCTCTCTTCTAAAGAAACCACCAGGTATACGACCATCAGCGGCAAATTTTTCTTTGTAATCTACTGTCAAAGGCAAGAAATCAACGCCTTCCTTTGCTTCTTTCGCTGCAACAACTGTTGCAAGGATCATTGTGTCGCCCATTCGTAACACTACCGAACCATCTGCTTGCTTAGCCAGCTTTCCGGTCTCGATCGAGATCTCTTTACCTCCGGTAATGATGGACTTTTTTAAACCTATATTCATATTTATTTATTTACAAAATTGCAGGAATTCCTTC
>SBGS01000175.1 GCA_006226555.1 Bacteroidota bacterium | reverse complement strand
CTCCTTGATGCCATTCATCAGGAATCTATCCGACACCAAACCAAGATCATGAATCCCGACTCCGGAAAATGATTAAAAAGGTCTCAAAAAGAAAACTGTTTGGTACCATACATGTACCTCCGTCTAAAAGTGATGCTCAGCGCGCTGTCCTGGCGGCATCATTAGCAAATGGGAGCTCTCAGATATATAATCTCGGAGCGAGTAATGATGAGCTTGCGATGCTGAACAATAGTCAAGTTCTGGGAGCAGCAGTATCTCGAGAAAGGGATCATTATATGATCAAAGGTGGGATCCATTCAATTAAAGAGCTTGAAATTAATGTTGGAGAAAGTGGTTTAGGTTTACGTTTGTTAACGCCCGTATCCCTGCTCTTTTCGTCTCAAGTAAAGATTCAGGGTGAAGGAAGTATTCTGGATAGATCACAACATTTTTTAGTCCAACAGTTGACCGCTATGGGAGTGAAGGTTGTCTCCCAAAATGGATTTTTACCGATTACCTTATCAGGTGAATTGAGAGGTGGAGAGCATCAGTTGGACGGTAGTGTATCTTCTCAATTATTGAGTGGTTTGCTTATGTCAATGCCACTTTTAGAGGAGGATAGTCTTTTACACGTCAATAATTTAAAAAGTACGCCTTATGTTTCGATGACTTTGCAAACCCTTAAAGAGTTTGGAATATGCATTGAAAACAGAAACTTTGAAGAGTTCCATATTCGGGGAAATCAGCGCTATCAACCGACGAAATATTCTATTGAAGCAGATTGGAGCTCGGCATCATTTTGGTTAGTGGCTGGGGCCCTTGGTCATCAGATCAAATTAACAGGTCTCAGCATGGAGAGCGAACAGGCAGATCGCAGAATTCTTGAAGCATTTAAGGCAGCGAATTGCACCGTCGATCTTAATATTGATGGGATAACCGTACGGGGTGAGAACAAAACTGCTTTCGAATTTGATTGTACGCACTGCCCTGATCTTTTTCCTGCGCTGTGCACGCTTGCTGCTTTTTGCGAGGGTACAACAGTGCTGAAAGGGGCGAACAGATTGAAACACAAGGAGAGCGATCGCGCCACTGCCTTGATCGAAGAATTTTCAAAACTTGGAGTGGCTATTCAAAAGAACGACGATGTACTTAAAATTAATGGAGGTACCATAGACGTTAGAGCTCAATTTGACAGTCACAATGACCACAGAATAGCCATGTGTCTTGCCATTGCCGGAACCCTTTCTGATCAGGAAATGATAATTCATGGTGCGGAGGCAGTGAACAAAAGTTACCCCGAATTTTGGGATGATCTGAGTAACCTTTAACTCCTAAAAAGTTATAAGCGAAAAATTCATCAATGAAAACTGCGCTTTCTCTAATCTTATTCTCATCTATTTTCTTGCTATCCTTAACTAAGGAAAAACACAGTAAAGCCTACAAACAAAGTCTTAAAGTACTGAATGGTTTTTGCTCATATATTCCATCCGGTAATACTGTAGTAAACGAGGACACGGTCAGTGTGCAGGGTTTTTACATGAGTGTCAGGGAGATCTCGAACATAGATTATTTAGAGTTTTTACACGTTCTTAAGAAGGAAGGTCAATTTGATCTCTTGGAAAAGGCAAAGATCGATACGGCGGGTTGGTTTATGGCTTCTGGAAGAAACACCGCTTATGCTGAGCACTATCATCGACATCCTGCTTACAGAGAATATCCCGTTGTAAATGTGAGTAAGGAAGGAGCACAATTGTATTGTGATTTTCTTACCAAGGCATACGATAGCATATCGAATGGCGAGTTAAAGATCAAATTCAGATTGCCAACAAAAGCGGAGTTTCTGAGAGCAGGAAGAGGAGACGATCATAATGCTACTTATCCTTGGAAGGGTCCGTATTTGAGAAATAGCGAAGGAAAAGTGCTGTGTAATTTTCTCGCGTTGGGTCCAACAAATATCACGAGAAATGAAGACGGAAAGTTTGAGGTAGTGCTGAATGCACCTGGAAAACCTTTTTCAGCTTTCACGGATGTATTAGCCCCATGTAAATCGTATTGGCCAAATGAATTTGGGATTTACAATATGAGTGGAAATGTTGCGGAACTGCTCGGAGATGAGGATGTAGTAATTGGGGGAGATTGGAGATCTCCCGGATATGATGTTCAGCTCACAAGCACACGTCCGTACAAAGGATCTTCTCCATGGGTTGGATTCCGTGTTGTGGCGACCATAGTTGGTCATTGATTTCGCTTCTTGCCAATCGTATCGCGATCGAAAGAATAGCCTATACCAAAATAAATTCCTTCCCATATGCTGATCCCCGTTCTGAAATTCAGTAAATATTTGGGCTCAATATACCTGTATCCGATAGACAAGGTAACAGAGGTATATGAATCACTGTAGGGTTCAAAAATTTGAATAGGGCCTCCACAAAGCTCAATATACTTCCTTGGTCTGCCCATTAAAAAACCGAGTTGAGCCGTTGCATATCCGTTTGGAGAACCTAGTACATTCATGTGTCCACCACCTGCTCTTAAGATAGGATGGAAATGTGTATTTCGTTTGATGAGGATCCTTTCGTATGCTCCTCCCGCACTATAACCCATCACAATACCACCTGTTCCTTGAACCGCATTTCTTGGAATATGAAATTCATCATCATTTTGAGCAAAAGCGTTCGTAAAGAATACGAGTGAAAATGTAAGGATTAAAGCACGCATGAATGCGAAATAACAAAAAAGAGAGAAATAATAGGACATTTTTTAAGCTTCAGATAAGTTACTGCCATGAATGGTTAATAACTTGATTTGAATTTCCTGAGCAGGATAAGCATCTTTGTGGTGAAATAATACTTGATCATGACTTTACGCGAAACTATTGAAGCTGTTGAAACTTTTCACGATGCATTTGGAATTGAAAACAACTACAAACCAACTGTAGACCTGACTGAATCTGATATTCTGCTACGCTACAAGCTCATGCGTGAAGAAAATGAGGAGTATCTGGAAGCTGCTCAGAACGGTGACATGGTTGAAGTGGCGGATGCATTGGGTGATATGCTATACATTCTTTGTGGAACGATCTTGAAACATGGACTACAGGATAAGATAGCCGAAGTCTTTCAAGAGATCCAGCGCTCAAATATGAGTAAACTCGATAAGGATGGAAAACCTATATACCGAGAGGACGGCAAGGTGATGAAGTCTGAACTTTATTTCAAACCGGATATCGCTACAATTCTGAACAAGTAATGCGCTTTAATATTCGTGTTTACGGTATACTTCTGAATGAAAAAAATGAAGTATTACTTTCGGACGAAAGACGTTTTGGAACGGCATTTACAAAGTTTCCCGGAGGAGGATTGGAATGGGGTGAAGGGATAAAAGATGCACTCATTAGAGAACTCCAGGAAGAGCTGAACATTGATGCTGAAATT
>SBGS01000307.1 GCA_006226555.1 Bacteroidota bacterium | reverse complement strand
TATCCCAACCATAAGGTAGAGAGCAATACCAGCAATATGAGTACAATTCGCTTTAACATAAAATCCTACTCAAAATTAGGAATAGAATGTTCGTTTTAGTTTAACCTGCCTACGGATTAATGAACAAAGAAATGTTTACTAGAAGAGCTTTAATTGCTCATTGGGGATAAGTGTAAAACTTTGACGATGATATGGACTATCTCCATGTTGGATAATTGCATTCCGATGTTCCTTCGTGGGGTATCCCTTATTTTTCTTCCAATTGAAATGAGGGAATTCCATGTGGAGCTCATCCATGATCTCATCGCGCTTAGTTTTTGCGATGATCGATGCTGCTGCGATACTTAAAAATTTACCATCTCCCTTTATTACGCAGGTGTGGTCTAAATTTTCGTATTTATTGAATCGGTTTCCATCGATGAGCAGATGCTCCGGAACTTGTGAAAGTTGGGCTATAGCCCGATGCATTGCGAGAAAACTGGCATTCAATATATTGATACGATCGATTTCATGATGATCCACAATACCAATTCCGAATGATAAAGCATCGCGTTCGATCTCATAGCGTAATTGGTTCCTGGTCTTTTCATTCAGCTTTTTACTATCATTTAATAGAGGGTTCTGATAGTCTTTCGGAAGAATGACTGCGGCAGCAACCACGGGGCCCGCAAGACAGCCTCGTCCGGCTTCGTCGCAACCGGCTTCAATTAATTCGGGATGAAGAAATGGAAGTAACTGATATGTGGTTTTATTTTTTGGCAAAAAAATTGTAGCTTAGCTTAGCAAAGTTAAAACAAACAATATGAAAACTATAATCACATTAGCGTTGTGTTTCCTAGGAGTAACAATGATCCACGCTCAAACAAATGTTGCTCAAAGTCGTGGCGTTGAGGCATTGCGCGCAAGTAAGACTAATGGTATGTACGAATTTGTACTTCCTGAATCTGTATCAGAAGCAGATGTACAAAAAAATTCGAAGTATTATGAATTGTACTTTACTCCGGTATTTAATTCAAATTCACATGTAGTGAAGATCGAATTAAAAGATGATTCTGATAAAGCAAGATATACGGTAGCACGTTTCCTTTCAGCTTGTGGGGTACAAGAAGTGCTGGTTGACGGTAAGAATTATACGATCAGTCAGTTTATCGAAACCTATCTGAAGTAATTAAATAGAATGAATTTAAATTGAGGGCTGAGCGCATGTTCAGCTCTTTTTTTTTGAATAAACTTTACAATATGTGCACCTTTGCAAAAAATATCTAACAATGAAATATCTATTTACTGTTTTAATTCTAGTTGTTACTTTAATCGGATGTGCCACAAGTAAGAGCGCTTATGGTCCTGTTAAGGTTGATGCAACGAAAGCGATTTCTGTTTCTGCTATGCTTAGCGATTTTGAAGGAAAGAGCGGAAGAGTGGAATACACTTTTGAGGCTCCTTTAAATGAGGTGTGTTCGAAGGCGGGATGTTGGGTTAATGTTGATAAAGGTAATGGAGAGACATTCATGGTGCGTTTCAAGGATCATTTTACGATTCCTCCAACAACGCCAGTGGGTACCCCTGCGATTTTCCACGGATACGCATTTCAGGATACAGTGTCGGTTGAGCTTTTGAGACATTTTGCTGAAGATGCAGGAAAAAGTCAGGAAGAGATCGAGCAGATCACTGAACCAAAATTTACATTTGGATTTGAAGCAGACGGAATACGTTTGAAATAATCTTAAAATGAACGAATAAAAAGGGGCTCATTTGAGCCCCTTTTTTATTTAAAAGCAATATTGATTTGCTTCGATTATTTTCTGAGCGATCAGCTGTCTCGCTTCTTTTGGGTTAAATGGAGCTGTTTTCGTGAAACGCTTCATTCCCATCATCATCATGCGTAATTCATCTCCCTCAGCAAATGAATGAATAGCATCTTTACCATATTTATGGATGCGATCCGCGGCATCGAACACAAACGTTTTTACCATTGCTATCTGCTCAGTACAGGCAGCTTCTCCTTTTTGATTGATCAATTGTTGTACGCGAAGCAGTCCTGATTCAGCAAGATAGATCTCTATCGCCATATCTGAAATGTTCATCAGAACTTCCTGCTCTTTCGCCATTGTCTGCATCAATTTTTGAACAGCAGAACCGGCAACCATAAGAACAGCTTTCTTAAATCCTTCCAGCGCCTGGAACTCAGCTCCAAGAATTCCTTCCGGGGCATCTTTCATTTCAGGAATACTCATGAGCTCATTCGCCACCTGCATGGCAGGACCCATCAGATCCAACTCTCCTTTCATGGCTCTTTTCAGAACCATATCAACGGTAAGTAGTCTATTGATCTCATTTGTTCCTTCAAAGATCCTGTTTATACGGCTATCGCGATATGCTCTTTCGATACTGGATTCAGCACTATATCCCATTCCACCGTGGATCTGCAGAGATTCGTCTACTACGTAATCTAAAGCTTCTGAACCTGCGACTTTGAGGATCGCACACTCGGGAGCAAATAATTCAATTCCTTTGAGTGTTGCTTCAGCCTTCGACATTCCAGAAGCTACAAGATCATGAATCGCATCATCGATGTTTTGACCGGCTCTGTAAGTCGCTGCTTCCACCATGTATGTTCGGATCGCTTGTTCCGCGATCTTATATCGGATTGCGCCATATTTGGAAATGGAGCGACCGAATTGTTCACGCTCATTGGCATAATTCACACCAGTTGTGATTGCCTGTTTTGCTGCTCCCATTACTCCGGCAGCAAGTTTTATCCTTCCGATATTGAGGATGTTCAAGGCGATCTTAAATCCATTCTTTCTTTCTGAAAGAAGGTTTTCTACCGGCACCTTAACGTTGTTAAAGAAAACCTGACGTGTTGAAGATCCTTTGATCCCCATTTTTTTCTCTTCGGGGTTAAGACTGATGCCTTCAGAATCCGCGTCTACCAGGAAAGCAGAGAGTGTATCATCATCGTCGATTTTAGCAAATACGGTAAATAGATTTGCAAAACCACCATTAGTGATCCACATCTTTTGACCATTCAGGATATAGTGTTTTCCGTCTTCACTCAATTTCGCTCTGGTCTTTGCGCCATTTGCATCTGATCCTGATCCCGGCTCAGTTAAACAGTATGCTGCCTTCCACTCTCCCGAAGCTAACTTTGGAATATATTTTTTCTTCTGCTCGTCGTTTCCATAATAAAGTAATGGAAGGGTTCCGATTCCTGTATGAGCGCCGTAGGCAACTGAGAAAGAAAAGCCCATTGCGAGGCGCTCCGTAGCAAGAAGTGAAGTTTTGAAATCAACTCCCATTCCTCCCAGATCTTCTGGAACTGACATACCAAGCATACCAAGCTCTCCAGCTTTTTCAAGTAAGGACACCATGAGTCCCTCTTCCATTTTATCCATGCGTTCTACTACAGGCAGAACTTC
>SBGS01000132.1 GCA_006226555.1 Bacteroidota bacterium | reverse complement strand
GATATGGCAATACTATACTGACAGTATCTCCCGGTTTTATCTTATAGTTCTGCTTTACAACTTTCTCGTTAACGAGTACATTACCGTTCTTAGCTGCTATCTGAATCTTATTACGTGATGTATTCGGCATGCGATCCAACAAAAACTTGTCAATCCGCACGACTTCTTGCCCTTTATCTGCTACAAACTTGTAATGCTCGTATAATTCATCACCACCTTCTTCGATCTCTATATCTTCCATCAATACTTAATGAATTTTTTAACCAATTGAGTTCCATTCAATCTCAAGAAATAAACTCCCGGCTGCAACCCAGTTATGCTTACATCCTTTTGGGAGGATGTACTCACAACATTACCCATTAAGTCAATGATCTCAACTCCGTTAAAATTCTCATACGAAGTTCTAATGTGAATCATTTCATGAGCAGGATTAGGATAGATCATTAACGTCTCCTCATTAGCGCTTTCTTGATCGATACCCAAAGTCACGTCCAATGCTGTAGAAAAAATTGGTCGTATCATAACTGATCCTGCAAATGATGAATTGCTCCAATTAGCTCCTTGATCAATGCTATAAAATGTTTTGTCTGCATTTGGAATGTTCATGTCCAATCCGACTCCCAATCGCTCTGGATCAAGTTGGCGCCAACCAATGTAGAATCTACCACTCACAGGTACTTTGAGTGTATCCTGGAAAAGATAGTAGGTAAATCCATTACGAACAGGTTGATACACCGGTTGTCTTGGGAAAAAGGCATTATCCTCATACAACACTGCTCCAGGTTGTCCATTGTTATCATCCCATAAGGTTAGTATGAAGAGTTTATTGGTGATATCCAACACTGATGGCGCAAAGTGGATCATTGCTCCAATTACTGAATCAGCTTCGTATGGCGTATACTGAATGGCGAGCATCGACTGAGCTCCCGTAGGTCCGTAAGAAAGCTCGGCGCTTCCATCATCATAGCTATAGTAATTTTTAAATACCTGCTGTCCGAATATAGAATCATTCCCTGTATAGTTCGGGAATTGAGCTTGAACCTTGGTCTTGAAATCAAAAACCTCCTCTATTCCTGGTTTTGTTTCATCAAAATGATATCCTGCTGAAAAGTCATGGTACGAATAATACGTAGTCTGAGGAGCATAATTCAAACTACCATTAGACAAGGCAGGACCGGATATTACAAAACTACCTTCAGGACTTCCTCCATAAGTTACTTCAACACTACCATTCAGACTATTATTCTCTGCAATGTTACTTCCATTTCTCACGACAACCTGAACCTGATCTGCCATTTTCCCGGAGAAATTATTCTTATAGTGATCCCATGGTACAGCGGTATAATCCTTCAAAAGAGTATATACCGGATATACCAGTGCAAAATCCTTGAACAAAGTATCCTGATAACCGGAAAGAGCTCTTAGATGCACATAATCAAGGTGATAATAATCCAGCATGCCTGAAAGACCACCATAATTATAAAATCTGAACTGGAAATAATCATTAAAATAACTCGGGTCATCCAATCTGATATGCCCAAAATCGAAATCAACCGTTGACGCTCCTCCTGCTGTCCAAACTTTCACCCACTGATCTGTTGTTTTATTGTAAAACTCCAGAATTAATGAATCTCCCAAAGAAGGCTCGGGAGGATCGCATAAACCTTGAGGCTGGAATAAAAAGCTCATGTAAATGGAATCAGATGGTGCAAAACCTGATAAATCAATTGGCTTCGATGTTAAAAAGTCTGCCGCCCCGGATGAAGAGGAACCTATTGCATAAGGAAGTCCATTTTCGTCTGTCCCATCAAAACTTACTACTCCTATGCTCCATGGGTCCGAAGCCATTGAGTAGTTGTGATAAACATAGCGGTCTAACCAATAGGCATTAGGATCAGACAATGGTGCAAAAAACTGTGTTGCCGAATCCTGATAGAGATCAGCATCTATTATCCAAACAGTATCAGGATCATTAGGAAAGTCTATTGTATCATAAATATAAAATGGCGGATAAGCATCAATTGTCTGGTAGCTTGTTGGATAACTAGATAAGTCACCCAGCTGAACCTGAATAGGTGTAAATGGGACATCATTAACTGTAGCATTTCCGAGATCCACAATGCGTCTAAATGTTTGCTGTTGCGTATATGAAACATCAGCAGCAAGAGGAGCAGATGAAAGATCCAATAAGCGATACTCTTTAACGGACGTTACTCCGGGATCACCAAAATTTGCGTTGTATACCTGAAAATGGTCTGCACTAAAATCGTCAAATAGTGGCAGCGTTAGTGTGTCTGAATTGTAAATAAAAGTACTATCAAAAGTACCCGGACTACTTTTTACGACCCCATTATTCAAAAGCCCATAATTGATCTGTCCCACAGATTCCCCCTGAGAATAGCCTGAAAAAACAACGACGATCAACGATATTTTCAGTAAGATGTGCTTCATTCGTTTGGATTTACTGCTTCTTTGGTAGCATATATTGTAATTGAACTTCCGGATGCAATGACCGCTCCTTCAGAATACTCCGGTGATTGAGAACGAACGTGCGCAGCGAGTGAATCAGCCTTTGTAATGCATTCTGCACAAACAACGAAAAGTTCAACATTCATCATGGCGTTTACACGATCTCTCGCATCCTGAATAGAAAGACCATACAAGTTAGGCAACTCTACAGGAATTCCTACTTCGTTTCGTCCTATGATCAATTTTACAGTTGAACCAATCGGAATTTTGGTTCCCGCAGCAATAGGTTTACCCTGATATAGTTGCTGCATTACCGCACCATCCGACTCAACTGAAGGTTTGTAATCAACTCTGTATTTAAATGATCTGTTTCTCAAGACACTTTCTGCAAAACGTTGAGATTTGTTCACCAGATCCGGCATCTCGATTAGCTGTGTTCGCTTCGAAACGCGGATCCTGATCGTTCTGTCTTCTTTAACGTAAACATCAGTCTTACTGGTTGGCATTGGATCCTGTTCAAGTATCGTTCCTTCCACTTTGGTTGGATCATAAATAGAATCCAGTATCTCCACTTTTAAAGGCAGATCACCCATTACGGATTCGACGTTCTTGGCATTCTTACCGATTAAATTCGGCACCTCGATCTTTTGACCAAAATTTGTCTTCGCACTCAAATACCACTGCAGAATTAAATACAGGATCACATATATGGCAATAAGAATGACAAAGTTTTTCAAAAAACGTTTGCTCCAAATAAAATTCTTGATCTTCTGCAGTAGCAACATTATCTATATACAATTAGAAGTTCGGTGAAAGTTGATGTGATTTATAGAAATCTTCGATCGCATTGTATGCTTCTTGAGCGGTGTCCACAATTTTTATCAGATCAATATCTTTCGGAGAAATGTTTGACTCCATATCAAGCATAGCTGTCTTAATCCAATCGATCAATCCTGTCCAGTATGACGATCCGATCAATACAACCGGTCTTTGGTTGATCTTCTTTGTCTGGATCAATGTTAAGGCTTCGAATAACTCATCCAATGTTCCAAATCCTCCGGGCAACACCACAAACCCTTGAGCATATTTTACGAACATTACCTTTCTCACGAAAAAATAATCGAATTCCAGATTGTGCTCAGGATCAATATAAGGATTGTGATTTTGCTCAAAAGGAAGATCTATGTTTAATCCAACTGATTTTCCTCCTCCCATTTGAGCACCTTTATTACCAGCTTCCATGATGCCGGGACCTCCACCGGTAATCACACCATATCCTCCTTCAGCTAACAAACGCGACACTTCAACACCGATCTCATAGTACTTGTTATCCGGCTTAGTTCTTGCAGATCCAAATACAGAAATACATGGGCCAATCTTTGCCATACGTTCATAGCCTTCAACAAATTCTGCTATGATCTTAAATATCGCCCAGCTATCGTTGATCTTTATCTCGTTCCAGTCCTTTATAATCTTGTTCATTCGTTGTTCTATGGATAGTGGCAAAAATACTATAATTACACCTAACGAAAGAATCCGTCAGAAATTATGGAATAAGCCTCAAAAGTTTTCGTTTATTTTGGAGATATGAAAGCTTTGATAATATTCCTTTTCACCCTGTATTCCAACGGAATATTCAGCCAAAGAAGCTTCTTTCAACAAGCAGATTCATTGGATAAAAAGCGAGTTGTTTCTGTTTCTGCCGGGATCGGAACAATAGGTGTTTCAAGCATGACAGGTCTCTGGAACGTCTGGTATAAAAATTCAGAGTCCGGGAAATGGAAATTCAAAGATGACTTAGGGAGCTGGCTTCAGATGGATAAGGCCGGACACGTTTACACTGCTTACAAACTAAATCAAACCGTTACTGATATGTACGCCTGGGCAGGTCTGAGTAAGACTCCTTCTTTGCTTCTCGGAGCGGGCTATTCCTTTGCTTTCCAGAGTACTTTAGAGGTGTTCGACGGTTTTTCATCCGACTGGGGTTTCTCCTGGAGTGATTTCGGTGCGAATTGCACTGGTATAATGTTGTATACCGGGCAACAACTTATCTGGGAAGAAGAAAGGATCATCCCAAAATTTTCTTCGCACCCTTCTCCCTACGCAAGTATACGTCCTCAAGTTCTTGGCTCCAGTTACCCCGAAAGGTTAATCAAAGACTACAACGGTCAGAGTTACTGGTTAAGTTTTTCTCCTGGCACATTTATACCTGATAGCAAATTCCCAAAATGGCTTTGTTTTTCAGTTGGATATTCTGTTGATCAAAAGCTGGTCGGAGATGTCAATGTATACACCGATAATTCCTCCGGTAATACCTATACTGCTCAACGACAATGGCTACTGTCGATGGACATTGATTTCAGTCGCTTGCCAATACGTCGTCCTTGGTTAAAGTCAATAGTAAAGCAGTTTAATTACCTAAAGATCCCATTTCCAACCATAATCATTTCAAATGATGTCACCAGGATTCAACCTCTTTATTTCTGAAGCTGAACTGTATAGTTAAACGTTACAATATTGCCTTCGGTAATACTCGGAGTCATTCCAAACTTCGTTCTGTCGATCGTACCTTCACCCACCAGAATGATATCCGAGTCTTTTGTATCTTTTCTCTTAAAGGTTACCTCCAATGGATTGCTTTTTCCTAGCATTCTAAATTCACCTACGAATTTAAATGTGTCATCATCCACCTTTACTGCCTTTTGAGCTTTAAAGCTCATTTCAGGGTATTTATCTACCTTAAAATATTCTTCCCCCATGAGAGATTCATCTCTGAATTTATTGAAGGTTGTAAAATCACTCATTTTGAGTTCAATGACACATGAGTTCTTTTCTGGCGATTCACCAAAAAAGATATTTCCCGCTGCACGTTTAAATGCACCTTTCGTTTCTCCCTCCTCTCCAAGGAAGAAATCCACGCGAGAAGAATCGACTATAAGATTATATCTCCCTTCCAATTCACCATTCAGAGGCAGGAACAACTCTTCTATTTCGGTTTCTACTTCAGAAGTTTCCTCATTTAATGCATTGGTTTTATTATTCGTTCCGTTATCTGCCGGAGTAAAAAGGATCAAAAATGGAATGATCAAATAATAGGAAGAACCAGAAAGGGAAATTTCCTTTGATGACTTGAGATAGAGTGTTTGAATAGAAATACCCAACAGTAAGGCAAGAATAGCATCCGCTCCCCCCATAGATGGATGCATTTCTCCCGCATAACCAATACTATACGCAAATACACCAGACATAACCAGCGTGAAAAATGACCATAGCACCAGGCCTTTCTCCATTGTCGCACTTTTATTGGCTAACAATCCCAGTGATAGGCCTAACAGCAATCCGAGCAGTGTATCGGCCTGTGAAACCACGCCATGACTTTGATAAATTGCAAAAAGCAGAATCGACGAAAGTAATAACCCGATAGGAGAACTTTTTTGCACAAGAATTGAACCCACGATCAAAACAACCCCAACGATAAACAATCCAAAAACAGAAGCTCCGAAAAATCCCAAATAAAGAGCGATACCACTAAAAATTAGCTCAACGATACCTCCTAATTCCGGAGACTCAAGTCTAAGTTTGGAAATGAAATACTGCTTTATCTTAACAGCTGAAAAAGCTAATGATCCAACTATTGTACCCATTAGAACGAACTTGTTCATTGCAGCTGTAGGTACGTCGCCAATGAGAACTAATTTTCCATTTGTAGTGATTATCAAATAGACTGCAACAGCAGGAGGCAGAACATAAGACAACCATTTCATCTTTTGTTGATCCAGTAAAGACAGTAGTCCTGCAATGAGCACCGGAATTAGCGCTAGGTATACTAATGTATCTCCAATGTCGTCTGTCCTTTGGGTAAACCAGAACCCGATGAGGAAAAAACTTAACAGCACGGACACTCCTCGAAGTCTTTCATTACCAAGTAACGAGATAACAAATAACGAAATGGCCGTAACAATACTTAGAATTAAAAGACCTGTCATAATGAATAATTTCTGTCAAATATATACCATGGTAAGTATATATACAACTATTTATGAAAGAAACTGATTTTGAAGCGTAATGGACTCCAATTTGTGCATATATGCATTATTTAAATTGGATTCCAGCAACATTAAGTGCTCAATGCGGTGACAATCCGTACCCACAAAATCTACCCATCCGTTATCGATCAATGCTTCCGCTTGCTTCTTTATTTCCGGTCCATAATGGCCGGATAATGAATTCAGGTTCAACTGAATTAGCACGCCATTTTCCCGAAGGGAGTTTGCTATCTCCGGCTTTCCCAGATAATACAGGTAACGTTCGAAATGTGCTAATACTGGTTTATAACCTCTGGTTTTTAATTCAAAAAAGAGTTCTTCAGTGCGCACAGGCTCGGAGTGGAAAGAGAATTCAAATAACAACATCTTATCTCCAAACGTGAGCAGCTCCTCCCCGTTCTTTAACTTTTGAAGCAACGTTTCGTCGTAATAATATTCTGCTGCTGCCTCAATTTCGATAGTCAAACCTAAATTCGTTGCTGCCTCTCTTACAGCATTCAGACCCGACAAAATGTTCTCCGGGGTATTCTTATATGTATCACTAATAATATGAGGTGTAGTGATCACTTTCCTGAAACCCATTGACTCAAATTTGGCAAGCATAACCAAGGTTTGCTCCATGCTTTTTGAGCCATCATCAATGGCAGGAATTAAATGACTATGCATATCAACTCCGATCAAGGCAAGATCGAATGGTGGTAATACCTTTTTCTTGAACCTATCGAAGAAGCCCATTAGCGTTCGTCGTACATGTTTTTATAATACTCCGTGTACTCACCTGAAGTTATAGATTCAACCCATGCTCGATTGTTCAAATACCAGTCTACAGTTTTATCGAGCCCTTCTTCAAATGTTATACTCGGTGTCCACCCTAACTCAGATTCGATCTTAGATGCATCAATGGCATAACGCATATCATGACCTTTTCTATCAGTAACAAAGGTGATCAACTTTCTGCTTGCGCCTTTTTCCCTACCCAATTTTTGATCCATTAGATCACAGAGATAGTGCACAAGATTCAAATTCGTCCATTCGTTCAATCCTCCAACGTTATAAGATTCGCCTATCCTACCTTTGTGAAAGATAACATCGATCGCAGAAGCATGGTCTACAACCCACAACCAATCGCGAATGTTGGCTCCATTCCCATATACTGGCAGCGGCTTTTCATTCAGAATATTGTTAATCATCAATGGAATCAGTTTCTCAGGAAACTGGTGGCTACCGTAATTATTCGAACAATTCGAGAGTTTAACCGGAAGACCATACGTATGATAAAAGGCATTCACGAAATGATCAGAAGATGCTTTAGACGCAGAATATGGACTTCGAGGATCATATGGTGTAGTTTCCTCGAACAATCCGGTCTCACCAAGTGAGCCATATACCTCATCAGTTGACACATGGTGAAAAACATGATCTTTAGATCCTTCCCATTTATCGCGGGCACATTGCAACAAGTTCACGGTCCCAACAACATTTGTCATTACAAAATCCATTGGTCCTTCAATACTGCGATCAACGTGAGACTCTGCTGCCAAATGGATCACATCTGTAATATCATGATCTTCGAATACCTGTTTCATGAATGACGCGTCCGTAATATCACCCTTCACAAAGCGATAATTTGACAGATGCTCAACATCCTTTAAATTCTCCAGATTTCCCGCATAGGTTAACTTGTCAAGGTTTACGATCAGGTATTCGGGATACTTATGTACCATCAAACGTATTACATGTGAGCCTATGAATCCCGCACCTCCCGTAACCAGTATTCTTTTTTTGTAATTCATTCTTAGAAATTATATCCCATCTGTTCGTTGCGAACTTTATAGATGCGTTCAATTATTTCCACCACTTTCAAACCTTCCAAAGCGTTTGTTGTCATCGTCGTTCTTCCTTTCAACGTGTCGATCACATTTCTAATGACATAGTTGTGATTTGCCGCGGACCCTTTATAAGCTCCGTAATCGTTACCAGGATTAGTTGGAGCAAGCTCAGGCATTTCATATCCTTCAATATTGCACACTTCAACATCATTCATATACTGCCCGCCTATTTTCACGGAACCTTTACTTCCAATGATTGTGATGGAGCTTTCCAAATTTTGCTGGGCAACTGCTGTACTGTAATTTAGACAACCCATTCCACCATTTATAAAATCGAAAGTGACAAAACCCGAATCTTCAAAATCGGTTGAATCCTTGTGGGTAAAGTCAGCAAAACGACCTTGAATGTTATCAATATCTCCAAACAGCCAGTACATGATATCTATGAAGTGAGAGAACTGCGTGAATAAAGTACCTCCATCCAGATCCTGAGTTCCCTTCCATCCTCCTTTCTTGTAGTAGCGATCATCTCTGTTCCAGTAACAGTTCAACTGAACCATAAAGATCTCGCCCAGTATACCATCTTCAACTACCTGTTTGATCCACTGACTTGGCGGTGAATATCTGTTCTGCATCACACAAAACACATTTTTCGAAACCTGAAGGGCTTTGAAGATCACCTTTTCGCAATTGTCTTTAGACAAGCCCATAGGTTTCTCTACTACCACATGCTTTTTGTCCTCCAAAGCCGACAAGCTTTGAGCGGCATGCAGACCATTTGGAGTACAAACATTGATCACGTCAAAATCAAGATCACTTGAGATCAGCTCCTCTATTGAATTAAAAAATGGCACATCAAAATCAGTTGCGTTGCATTCTTCTTTTGATCGCACGTCCACCAAAGCAACAAGTTCTGCTTCTTCTTCACGTCTGATCATTTCAGCGTGACGTTTTCCGATATGACCCGCTCCAACTACTGCGAATCTGATCTTCTTATTCTTATCCATTATATTCTCTTTACAAGACCATCTATCAATTCGTATCGATCACCATTTCCGGGACAAATTGCAATGCCATCCGTATTAAATTCAAGGCGATACCCTTGTTCACTCATCCATCCAATTTGTCGTGCAGGATTACCGACTACGAGTGCATAATCCGGTACGTGTTTCGTCACCACTGCACCTGCACCTATAAACGCAAATCGACCAATATCGTGGCCACAAACTATGGTTGCATTTGCGCCGATACTCGCCCCTTGTTTCACTACAGTCTTAGCATATTCGCTTTTTCTGTTGACTGCACTTCTAGGATTAATAACATTCGTGAAAACCATAGAAGGTCCTAAAAAAACATCGTCTTCACAAATGACACCGGTGTAGATACTCACGTTATTTTGCACCTTCACATTCTTACCCAACTCAACTCCAGGAGAAACAACAACATTTTGTCCAATGTTGCACCCTTCACCTATCTTACAGTTAGGCATTATATGTGAGAAATGCCAGATCTTGGTTCCTTCACCGATCTGACATCCTTCATCTATTACAGCAGTTTCATGCGCAAAATACTCCATTATCGAATAATGTATTTATCAAAATTGTAATGTGCCGTTGTATTCAACTCTTCAGGTGGAAGTGACTTAAAATACTCATAAGTGCGCTTCAATCCTTCTGCTCTACCAACCTTTGGTTCCCATCCCAGGATCTCTTTTGCACGTGTAATGTCAGGCTGCCTTTGTTTGGGATCATCCATTGGAAGTTCTTTGAAAACTATTTTCTGATCCGAACCGGTGAGTGAAATGATCTCCTTTGCAAAATCCAAAATTGAAATCTCAGATGGATTACCAATATTGACGGGATAAGCATAATCACTCATCAACAGTCTGTGAATTCCATCAACCAAATCGTCTACATAGCAAAAAGATCGCGTTTGTGAACCATCTCCAAATACTGTGATGTCTTCACCTCTTAAAGCCTGTCCAATAAATGCCGGTAAGGCACGACCATCATTCAATCGCATTCTTGGTCCGTATGTATTGAAAATTCTAACGATTCGTGTTTCTAAACCGTGGAAATTGTGGTATGCCATCGTAATAGCCTCCTGAAAGCGCTTTGCTTCGTCGTATACACCTCTTGGTCCAACAGGATTTACATTCCCCCAATAATCTTCGTTCTGGGGATGTACCATTGGATCTCCGTATATCTCTGAAGTAGAAGCGATCAATACTCTCGCATTTTTCGCACGCGCTAACCCAAGACAATTGTGAATCCCCAAAGACCCTACTTTAAGTGTCTGAATGGGAATCTTCAAATAGTCGATTGGACTTGCTGGTGAGGCAAAATGAAGAATGTAATCCAATCTTCCGGGAACATGAATGAACTTTGTTACATCATGATTGTAAAACTCGAAGTTCTCCAGTTTGAACAAGTGCTCAATATTTTCCAGACGTCCTGTTATCAGATTATCCATTCCTACAACGTGATAACCCAAATTAACATAGTGATCACAAAGATGGGATCCCAAAAATCCTGCAGCACCGGTTATTAGAATTCTCTTTTGTTCCATTATCCAACTGTATTTCTACCAATACTACTGTAATAGAATCCAAGATCAGTCATATCATCTATCTCAAATAAATTTCGACCATCGAAGATTACCTGATCATTCATCAATTCCTTCATTTTATCAAAATCAGGATTCCTGAAGATACCCCACTCAGTAGCAATCAGTAAAGCATCAGCATCTTTCAATGCTTCGTACTCATTTTTCGCATAGCTGATCTTATCACCGATCAGGTTACGTACATTATCCATTGCTTCCGGATCATAGGCGATAACCTCTGCCCCATCAGCTGTCAATTTCTCTATCATGTATAAGGAAGGAGCTTCTCTGATATCATCTGTATCCGGCTTAAATGCCAATCCCCAGAGAGCAATTCTTTTACCTTTCAAATCTCCCTTAAAGTAATTTCTCATTTTTGGGTAAAGGATAGTTTTCTGCCCTTCATTCACCCTCATTACAGCCTGTAGGATCTCAAAATTGAAATTATTTTCCAATCCGGACTTAGCCAAAGCCTTCACATCCTTCGGAAAGCAAGAGCCTCCGTATCCGATTCCAGGAAACAAAAATCTTTTTCCAATTCTTGTATCCGAACCGATTCCTATTCTCACCTTATCTACATCGGCACCTACTAGCTCGCAGAAGTTTGCGATCTCATTCATGAACGTGATCTTCGTGGCAAGGAAGGAATTTGCTGCATATTTAGTAAGCTCCGCAGAGCGTTCATCCATAAAAATGATCGGATTACCCTGACGGACAAACGGTTTGTATAGGCTTTCCATAATGACCTTTGCACGATCATCACTTGTACCGATAACAACTCTATCCGGTTTTAAAAAATCATCTACCGCGAATCCCTCACGTAAAAACTCAGGATTAGATACTACTGCAAAATCGACTTTTGCATTTTTAGCAACCTGCTCCTTTACTAGATCAGCTGTACCAACCGGAACTGTACTTTTGTCAACGATCACTTTATAGTCCTTGATCAGTTTACCCAGCTCCTCAGCAACACCAAGAATATAGGATAGATCAGCTGAGCCGTCTTCACCCGGAGGCGTTGGAAGCGCAAGAAAAATGATCTCAGCATTTTCAATTCCTTCTTCGAGAGAAGTCGTAAACTTCAAGCGATCCGCTTCAATGTTTCTTTGGAAAAGTCCTTCAAGATGTGGTTCATAGATCGGAACTACTCCGGCTTTCATTTTTGCGACTTTATCCGCATCAATATCTACACAGATCACCTGGTTTCCTGTTTCTGCAAAACAAGTACCGGTAACCAAACCAACATAACCCGTTCCGACTACTGCGATCTTCTTCATTTGTTGTTATTAAAAAATTCCTGAAGGTTAGAAATAATGTAATCCAATTGCTCTTCGTCAAATTCCGTGTGAATTGGAAGAGAAATTACCCTTTCCGTTAACCAGTCTGTCACCGGAAGATCAGCACTATCACTTCCGAAATGAGCAAACATTTTTTGTCTGTGCGCCGGAACCGGATAATAGATCATTGATGGTATATCGCGATCAGCTAGAAAGGCATTTAAGGCATCGCGGTCATACCCTTCAAGGATCATCGTGTATTGATGAAAAACGTGCTTTGAATAACTGTTTCGTGCCGGGCTCTGAACTCCTTCGATCGTAGCTAAAAAAGCATCATATCGATCTGCAACTTTTCTGCGTGCTTCTATGTAATCATCAAGTTGTCTCAATTTTATTCTAAGCACAGCTGCCTGAATGGAATCCAGACGAGAGTTACACCCCACAACATCATGGTAATAGCGCTTACTTTGACCATGATTTGCGATCATGCGCATTTTTTCAGCTAACTCATCGCTGTTTGTGCAGATCGCTCCACCATCTCCATAGCAGCCCAGATTTTTAGACGGGAAGAATGATGTACATCCGATATCACCTATAGCACCCGTCATTGTACCGTCCTCCATTCTACAACCTATTGCCTGAGCATTATCTTCTATAACATACAAGCCTCTGTCCTTGGCGATCTTCATGATCTCCTTCATATTGGCCGCCTGACCGTATAAATGCACTGGAACAATTGCTTTCGTTCTCTCTGTTATGGCTGCTTCTATCTTTGATGGATCAATGCAGAATGTATCTTGCTCAACCTCAACAAATACAGGCTTTAGTCCAAGGAGCGCAATCACTTCCGTAGTTGCAATATATGTAAACGAAGGCGTGATCACCTCATCTCCAGGCTTAAGATCAAGTGCCATCAATGCAATTTGTAAGGCATCCGTACCATTCGCGCATGGTATAACATGCTTAACACCAAGGTATGATTCTAATTCAGACTGAAATGACCTCACTTCAGGTCCGTTTATGAATTGTGCAGTTTCTAGTACACCTGAAATGGCGCGATCAACCTCTGGTTTGATCTTCTCATACTGTGAGATCAGGTCAACCATTTGAATTTTCTTCATGAATGTGAATTTCAATAATTATTTCAAGGGTCTAAAGATACATAAATGTGCTTACTTCTGCTTATTTAACAATCATTTGGATTTACATAGTGATACCGTATGATCGAATCAAAATCCTTACTTTAGCGCAATACTTATTCGAACATGAAAGGAATTGTATTAGCCGGAGGTTCCGGAACCCGCTTATATCCAATAACAAAAGGCGTATCGAAGCAGTTGCTTCCGATCTACGACAAGCCGATGATCTATTATCCGATCTCAGTTTTGATGTTGGCCGGGATAAAAGAGATCCTCATCATTTCTACTCCGCATGACCTTCCCCACTTTGAACGTCTTCTTGGAGATGGTAGTGATTTCGGTGTATCATTCAGTTATGCAGAACAACCTTCTCCGGACGGACTAGCGCAAGCATTCATTATAGGTGAGGAATTCATAGGTAACGACGATGTTTGCCTTGTTCTTGGAGACAATATTTTCTATGGTCAAGGACTGACGAAAATGTTAAAACAAGCGAGGACAAATGTGGAAAATGATAAAACCGCAACTGTTTTTGGGTACTATGTGAACGACCCGGAAAGATATGGTGTTGCAGAATTTGATAAAGATGGGAACGTCCTCTCTGTTGAAGAAAAGCCAAAAAACCCGAAGTCGAATTTTGCAGTCGTAGGATTATACTTCTACCCTAACAATGTGATCCAGATCGCAAAATCAATAAAACCTTCTGCCAGAGGTGAGCTTGAAATAACCACTGTGAATGAGGAATATCTCCACCGCAAAGAGTTAAAAGTAGAATTAATGGGTAGAGGCTATGCGTGGTTAGACACAGGCACTCATGAATCATTGCTGGAAGCGAGTCATTTCATTGAAACAATTGAAAAAAGAACCGGTTTAATGGTAGCATGTCTTGAAGAGATCGCCTATGAGCAAGGATTCATTGACAGAGATAAACTGATCGAACTCGCACGACCGCTTGCGAAATCAGGATACGGAGAATATTTGTTAAAACGCGTTAAGGCATGAATATTATCCAAACAGGGATAAAGGATCTTGTTGTGATTGAACCCAAAGTATTTGGAGATCACAGGGGATATTTCACTTCTCCATATATAGAGTCTGCTTTCAATCAACTTGTAGGATCAACTCATTTCGTGCAGGATAATGAATCAAAGTCTTCAAAGGGCGTTCTGAGAGGTTTGCATTTTCAATTGCCACCATACGACCAGGCCAAATTAGTTCGTGTAATAAGTGGAGCTGTGATCGATGTGGCGGTAGATCTTAGAAAAGATTCTCCTGATTATGGTAAGCACTACTCAATCCTTTTAAGTGGAGAAAACAAGAAGCAGCTGTTTGTTCCCAGAGGGTTCGCTCATGGATTTGTTGTACTTGAAAACGACACGATCTTTTCCTATAAGGTCGACAACATTTATGCCCCTGAATTTGAATCCGGAATTATTTGGAATGATCCTGATCTTTCCATCGACTGGCAACTCAACGGTATAACTCCACTTCTTTCAGATAAAGACAAGGAGCTACAATCATTTAAAAGCTTTAAATCACCTTTCTAATGAATATCCTCGTTACCGGTTCTTATGGACAATTGGGAAGCGAGATCAGAGATCTGGCAGATAAGTTCATTGAACATCAGTTTGTATTCGTCGACTCAAAAGAATGCGACATAACAAATAAAGAATTGATCAAAGAATGGGTCAGCACCAATGAAATTGACGCTATTATCAATTGCGCTGCGTATACTGCAGTTGACCTTGCTGAAGACGAACCAAAAAAGGCCAGACTCGTTAATGTAGATGGCGTAAGAAACCTGGTAGAAGTTTCCGAAGAGTTCGATCTAAAATTGATCCACATTTCTACCGATTATGTCTTCGATGGGTCAGCACGTATTCCTATCAGCGAAGAGGCTATGGTAAATCCCATTGGGGTTTATGGCAAAACCAAGGCGGAAGGAGAAAAATTTGTAATAATGACTCCTGCAGATGCCATTGTCATTCGAACATCATGGGTATACTCCAGTTACGGAAAAAACTTTGTCAAAACCATCCTCAGATTGATGGAGGAGAAACCCGAACTAAACATTGTTTCAGATCAGTTTGGCTCTCCGACTTACGCAAGGGACCTTGCTCATGCATGTGTAAAGATCATTTTAAAAGGGAGTCGAATTAGCGAAAAAGGAAGGGTTTACCACTATTGTAACGAAGGAGTCATTAACTGGTATCAATTTGCGAAGGCAATTGCTGAACTTTCCGGAAATGTTGACTTCCCTATTCACGCAATTACTACGGATCAATTCCCCACCAAAGCAAAAAGACCTGTCTATTCTGCATTATCAAATGAGAAGATCAGAACTGATTTCGATATTTCCATCAGAGACTGGAAAGAGGCATTGACAGAGTGTCTTAAAAGGATCAGGGAAGGAAACTTAAATTAATCCGTTTGAATCTTGAGAGATTGAATTAGATTTGTAGAAATGTCGGGGAAAAATCGAATAGCACACAAAAAAGTAGTTGTCACAGGGGGCGCAGGATTCATTGGATCAAACCTTTGTGAAGAATTACTTTCACACAATAATCACGTCGTATGCTTCGATAATTTGTCGACCGGGTTTAAAGAGAATATACTTCATCTTTTAGATCATCCAAGCTTTGAGTTCCTTGAAGGTGACATCAGAGACCTTGACACGTGCAAGCGGGCAGTATCAGGAGCAGACATTGTACTTCATCAGGCTGCGCTGGGATCAGTACCTCGCTCGATCCATGATCCATTAACGACGAATAGTGTGAATATCGACGGGTTTCTCAATATGTTGATCGCAGCAAGAGATGAAGGAATTAAGAGATTTGTCTATGCCGCCAGTTCTTCTACTTACGGAGATTCAACAGAATTGCCAAAAGTGGAGGAAAAGATCGGAAATCCTCTTTCTCCTTATGCCGTAACGAAATATGTGAATGAACTCTATGCAAGTGTTTTTTCAAAAAATTACGGTATGGAGGTTATCGGACTCAGATACTTTAACGTTTTTGGAAGAAGACAATCTCCAAGCGGAGCTTATGCAGCAGTAATTCCCAAATTTGTGGAGGCTTTCATTAGACTTGAAGCTCCTGTAATTAATGGGGACGGAAGTTTTTCAAGAGATTTTACTTATATCGACAATGTGATCGAAATGAATCATCTGGCCGCTACAACTGAAAATCCCGAAGCTATCGGAGAAGTCTATAATACTGCATGTGGTGAACAAATGAGCTTAAATGATCTCGCAAATGAATTAAAAACACTTCTTTCGGCGTTTAATCCTGAAATTTCAAATATCGAGGTGATTCATGGTCCTGAAAGAAAAGGTGACATTCCACATTCTTTAGCTTCTATAGAAAAAGCCAGACGGATACTTCAATATAACCCATCTCATTCAGTAAGTCAGGGTCTAAAAGAAGCAATTCAATGGTATTGGGACCATCTATCATAATTTTTACAATACTATCTTTGTTCAGCCGTTATTAGGGCTGTAGTAAATGCTTATGTTCAGATTTAGTGTCTTTATACCTGTTATTTTCATTCTAATTCCAATAATCACATTGGCGCAACGTAACGTGTCTGATTCAGTAATCGCGACTCCTTGGATCGCTGCACATTACGGTATTAATGGTACAGCAGGAGATTTAAGCGATCGTCATGGTTTATTTAATCATGTGGGACTTTTTGGAGGTTATAAAACAAAGCATAACTGGGTATTTGGAATAGAAGGAAGCTTTATGTTCGGTGGAGATGTGCGCGTTTCCAATCTATTTGAAAACCTCGTCGATTCAAAAGGAACGATCACAGATATTAATGGGGACATCGCAATTGTTGTGGTGTATTCCAGAGGCTTTCACACGAATGCCTCTGTTGGAAAGATCATACCTATATTCGGTCCTAATCCAAATTCCGGTCTTTACATCAATTTTGGAGCGGGATACTTATTACACAAGATCAGAATAGAGACGCAAAATCAAGTGGTCCCTCAGCTCGAATTGGACTATAAAAAAGGCTATGATCGTCTGACCAGCGGAATCAATACACATCAGTTTGTTGGATACGCACATATGTCAAACAGAGGTTTTGTAAATTTCTATACTGGGTTTTACATGCAAGAGGGTTTTACTTATAATCGTCGTCCAATATTCTATGATCAGCCTGATACCCCTGTATCTCAGGACATGATGCTGGACATACAGTACGGTGTGAAATTCGCATGGATGATCCCGATCTATAAACGTAAACCAAAAGACTTCTACTTCAATTGATTGCTCTTTTATACAGTTTCGGAGTACGACTATACGGAGCATTCATCCGCATACTATCGCCGTTCAATCAAAAAGCACAGGACTGGTGGAAAGGCAGAAAAAATCAAATCTTCCATTCCCCTCCGAAGGGTAAGCGCGTTGTTTGGTTTCATTGTGCATCACTCGGGGAATTCGACCAAGGCCTACCCTTAATGCTATCCTGGAAAGAAAAGTTTCCGGATGATTACATTTTGGTATCCTTTTTCTCTCCTTCCGGAATGAATCATTATCATAAGCGTCAACATTGTGCCGACCAGGTAGTATACTTACCTCTTGATACCAAGAAAAATGCCCGCAACTTTATAAACACCTTTTCTCCTGAATTTGGAATATTCGTGAAATACGAATTCTGGAGCCATCATATCAGAGCGGCAAAACAAAACGGAATGAAGTTGTATTCAATCAGTACCACTCTTCGTCCGAATCAGGTATATTTTAAAAAGTACGGAGGATACTTTCGTGAAACACTCAGGCAGTTCGATCACTTCTTTGTTCAAAATGAGAGGACTGCAGCATTACTGAAAAGCATCAATATCGATTCATACACAGTTGCGGGTGATAGTCGTTTTGATAAGGTGATAGCTAACAAACAGCATACACAAAATGAACCTTTGATAGAAGCCTTCAAAGGAGGTAAAGAGTTATGGATCATTGGTAGCTCATGGGCAATTGATGAAAAGGTTGTACTTCCTTTGGTAAATGAAATCAAGATCAAGGTCATTATTGCTCCCCACCAAGTAGATGATCAGCACATTTTGGCGATCGAAAACAAATTGGAACGACCATTTGTGCGTTTTACAAAAGCGAATATTCAGGATATATCAAGCTTCGATGTACTAATACTTGACACCATTGGTCAGCTGTCGAATGCATACCGTTACGGAGATATCGCATACGTCGGCGGAGGATTCACAGGAAAACTGCATAATATATTAGAACCAGCTGTATTTGGACTACCTGTGTTATTCGGACCGAAACACGATAGATTCCCAGAAGCAGACCAATTCCTGGAAGCAGGCATTGGGTTCGAAATAAATGAAAGTGCTGAATTATCCAGAAAGTTGTTAGAAGCTCTTCAGCATAAAGAGTCTATTCGTGTACTTGCAGAGGAATTTGTAAGCAAAAATGCAGGTGCTTCTCAAAAAATAATGACATACATTAGCTCCAATTCAGAAGCTTAAATCGCTGATATAATTTGTTTTCCTGACTGTAATAGGTTTGAGATTCCCTCAACAATTTTTCTATTTGATCCCATTTCATTGAGCGATTTTTCGTTAACGC
>SBGS01000281.1 GCA_006226555.1 Bacteroidota bacterium | reverse complement strand
TTCAACGAAGAACGCGTTTTTCTTGGTTTCAAGTGTAAGAAAGCCGTGCTTGAAAAAAATGGCGTTCGTGCGACTTATTGGTATACTACTGAAATAGAATTACCAAAACAGGACATTCAGATGATCAACAAGGATATTCCTGGATTTCCTTTAGCGTTTACGATGATCGATAATGGCATTAGAATTCATTATCAAGTGTCGAATTATGCTTTTGAAGTCGAGAATAAAACCGAAATTTTCAACACAAATCCACCACCGGAATACAAGATATTCCAGCAGTAAACAAACTAATTTAAGTTCTATTTAGCGTCAAGACTGATGATGGCTACCCTGTTCAAAGCATAGTCTGCTTCTGAACATTTCTGGCATTCATGTGGAGGTTGAGTTTCTCCCTTCGATGTAATTTCGATCTGACTTGGGTGAATGCCTCTTGTTACCAACTCGTTCTTTACCGTTTCTGCCCTGTTGTATCCAAGCTTCATGTTATACTCGTTTGAACCTCGGCTATCTGTATGCCCCTCGATCGTAATCTTGCTGTTCGGGTAATGTGATAAGAACGTAACCAGGTCATCCATCTTCGCGAAATCCTTTTCAAGATCATACTTGTCAAAATTGAAGTAAATGTTCACGTTCTTCCAGTTCGCCACAAAATCATCGAAATCACTTGAATCCGGAACAACCGGTAAGATCTCAATTTTTCTGTATCCGATGAAATACAGATCATCATCTCCATGTCCACCGATACGATTAGAAGAGAATACCGCAGAATCCTGACTTAACCAAACAAAGTTAAAGTCATCCATCAAACTATTCACAGGCGCATTCGGGTGATTTCTTTCACCTATTTCACCGTTATTAAATGCTACAGAGAAAATATCCAATGCTCCGTAACCCGGATAACCGTCAGAAGAGAAGAACAGGATCGAATCCCCTGAAAATTTAGGAAACATCTCGTCAAACGCAGTATTGATCTTTCTCAAAGGCTTCGCCGCACTCCATCCATTTCCTTTTCGTTCACTATAGTACAGGTCTGATGCAGCAGTGTATTCACCCTCTTTTGCAAAAACCAGGTGTGTACCACTTTTATTGATCGTAGGATGCGTACAAGATGTAGTGTCTTCGTAACCTGAGAAAGGCGCTAGCTCAAGTGAATCAATTGACATCTCATCCCAATTGAAATTTGCCAAGTACAGGTGAGGAGCTCTATCTATCGATTCGTTTGCCAAAGGCTTTGAAGCAGACAATACCACCTGATTAGATCCCGGTACAAATGCCATTGAACTTATAGAAATGTTCGGATCTTCAGAATTTAATCCAATTGCCTGAAGCTGACCTTCATTTGAAATGTAATATGGTCTGGCAAGTACCAGAGGAGCTTCATCCACATTCTCACTGGCATTGTTACCAGTACTATCCTTACCCACCTCACGGAAAACAAACAATACATCGTTGTAATATTGTCCAACCATATTTGCTTTGGAATCATTCAGTCCAAGCGGATTACTCAAGGTATTGTACTCTTGTTCCTTCCACGAAGGGATTTGCTGGCACGACTGTATCTTTACGCTAACATCGTATTCGTTATCCAACTTTTGATACTTCGTAAAGGATGCTTCCGCTTCTTCATATTTACCAAGACCCATTGCCATTTCACCGTGAATGTAAAAGAACAACGGCTCAACCTCTCTGGTTTGAATAATTGAATCCGCTAATGGAAAGCCTTTCGCATTATCTCCAATAACAAAACAGGAATAAGCCCATTTCTTATAGTCATCAAGAGATAGACTCTTCATTTTTGAATATGAATCATAGGCCGAGGCCGCTTTTCCATATTCATAATTATCAAAATAACCTCTGGCCTCATTAAGCGATTGGGCACTAGCTCCAAAAGACAGGCTCAGTAAAAGTGCGACTATTGAAATTCTCATTTCGTCTTAGGCGAAAAAATTCTGTTACGTTTTAACCATGGAGTACGACCTGAATCCGATCCATAAGGGATTTGAAGCTCAATGAAAACTTCGTGCGATCCGTTTGAGTAATTTCCAATATCAGACAACGTGTAATCGTAAGCATATCCAAACTTCAAAGGACCTACCTGTCCTCCTGCCATAGCTACCACAGCGTCCGTATGACGGTAAGAACCTCCTAACCAAACTACTTTTTTGAATTCAGCAATAGCAGTCACATCAAACTGTATTGTTCCTGTTTCAATTCCTTGAACAAGTGTAGATGTCTTCAGATCAAACTTCTCACTCAAAGTGAAATTATATCCCCCAAGGAAGTAATATGTTCTAACCAAAGTATTCTGAACAGCTGTTTCAAAGTTGTACAAGTCTCTGTTCATTTGAACAAGGTTATAAGCTGACAAACCAGCATATCCCTTGTTTTTATAATGGTAGAATACACCAAAATTCGCGTCCGGAACCATTTGGTTGTTATAACCTCTTTCAACAGCAGGATCATCCGGCAAATACGTCGTCAACTTATTTACATCGATCAGGTGTTGTGTCAAAGACACACCGAGACCCATACTTAAAATATGACTGCGACTAGGATCCAATTGCAAGTGATATGCTGTGTTGAAATTCATACCTGTTCTTCGGCTCGGGCCAGCAACATCGTTGAACAATGAACCACCGATACCAAAATTCTGAGCAACCGCTCCGTTTGCAGACAAAAACTGAGTTGTTGGTGAACCAGGGAAATTTCCCCACTGCTTTCTATAATTCAATTGAATCGGAACATAATCCTTGATTCCCGTTGCTCCGGGATTCACCATCATTTCATTGAATAAATACTGTGAATTCAACGAAATCTGTTGTGCACTTACAATACCTGTAAAACCAACAAAAACTAATGCAATTAACTTTTTCATTTCTTATCTAACTATAGTTATGTTCCCTTTCAATGTTTCTCTGTCTTCTTTGTTCAAATTGATGATCCAATAATAGATCTCAGAAGGTGCTGACTGACCTTTAATTGTGCCATCCCATGGCTCGTATAAACCTTTTTGATAATGTATCAAATTACCCCACTTGTTAAAGATCTGCACTTCTGCATCTGGATAGAGGTACATGTTATCTATCACCCACGAATCGTTGTAGAAATCCCCATTCGGTGTGAAGGCATTTACAGGATCGATACATCCCACTTCATTTCTTGTTATATATACAGAATCGTATGCAGTACATCCTAAGATATCCGTTACTGTCAAGAAGTAATACGTACTTTGAAGGCTATCTGCCATTGATTGCATTGAACCATTTGACCACTCATAGAAGTACCCGCCGTTACCACCAGTTGGGGTAGCATAAGCTATTCCATCGTATTGATCTTCACAAGTAACAGGAGTGTGCTCAAAGGCGATCATCAAAGAATCCGGTTGAGACAATGAAACTTCAATGCTATCTGTACAACCTTTAGTATCTACAACATTCAATTGGTA
>SBGS01000212.1 GCA_006226555.1 Bacteroidota bacterium | reverse complement strand
CTGATACTTCCCAATAACAAGTATTAACATACAAATAGCAAAGAGAGTTGCTGTTACTACGTGAGGACTTGCAGCTAATCCGAATAAATTTTGCAAAAAACCCGAAGTAACAGCTCCTACGGCCGAAGAGACAAAAAACATGCTTACGAGTTGTATAAGAATGTATATAAACAACATCCACTTACCGATCTCAGCATATCCATCAATGATACTCTTGCCTTTAACATTAGCGTATCGACTTCCGTATTCGAAAAATGGAAATTTCAGCACATTTGCTGCGATTACAAAAGGAATTACTGCGAACCCCAATTCTGCACCTCCCCGAGTACTTTGAACTAAATGGGATACTCCAATCGCAGTTGACGCAAATAAGATACCCGGACCGAGAACTTTCGCAAAATGACTGAATCTACTCATTAGAAAATCATTAAAACTCCACTAAAGATGACTATACCCAGTAACATCAAAACAACAGTATACGGTAAAATCGATCGCGCAGACAATCCTGTTATGCCTAAGAGTGGTAAGGCCCAAAATGGCTGTAACATATTGGTTAACTGATCACCGTAAGCCAATGCCATAACCGCCTTAGGTAATGATACTCCAAGCTCAAGTGCAGAACCCAACAAAATAGGACCTTGAACACCCCATTGTCCTCCCCCGCTCGGTACGAATAAATTCACTATTCCTGCACTGGAAAAAGCATATAACGGGAAGCTGAATGCAGTTGAAATAGATGTAATTGCATCGGAAACAATCGAGATCAGGCCCGAATGGTTCATAATACCCATAATACCAAAATAGAGCGGGAATTGTATGAGTATACCCGCTGCTCCGCCAATTGCATGATCAACACTTTGAGTAAATCCATTGATCGTTTTGTGAGCTAAAAGACCAAGTCCCAAAAGAAGCAGGTTAATGAAATTTGGAGTTATAAATGACAATGACTTTATAGATTTCGGATCGACCCCTCCAATTAGTACTACTAAAATAGCAATACCTACAACACTTGTAAAAATCCTACTGTGATCCAAGCGATCAGCGCCCTCTGCTCGTTCTGATTTTTCTTGCTGCTTTTTATGCTTCTTCAATTGAACTACTGTACCCGGAAATCGCTTTCCTAGTGTATACATGAAAAGAGGTAACAGGACTAAAAGCAGCACGGTAGCGAATAGGTTCATCTCGCCAAATACTGTCTGAGATAGCGGAATTGCATCGGGCAGCTGTGCCAATTGATGCTCATCAATTACACCATTCATTAATGCTTTAATATGACCAGACTCAGCAGCTTTAATTGGAGCAGAGCCCGAAATACCCCCATGCCAAACCATTAATCCGCTGTAACCCGCAGCAGCGATCAACGGATAATTCAAGATCAGGTTTTCTCTTTCAGCATGCTCCGCAACTTTACGTGCCATGATCGCTCCAAAGATCAACCCTAAGCCCCAGTTAAAAAGGGCCACTAATAAGGTTAGTAGCGTCACCAGAAATGCGGAAAAAGCGGTAGAATTGCAATAGCCCGTTGCTTTTCTAATGACCCTATCAATCGGTTCTGACAACGCGAGTACATGTCCAAGGACCAACATCAGCATCATTTGAACGGCAAAAGCCAGAAGCCCGGGTTCCCACAATCCTTTCTCCCAATAACCTGCAATATCCCAAAAGCTATTGTTTTTATCCGGCAGTATCAATCCGAAAATCACAACAATAACGGTCAATAACAAAGCAATACTAAAAGGACTTGGCAATAGTGCTTTTAAAACTCGCTCTATGGTTCTGAAAATTCTCATCCTGGTTGGAAATTCGCTCTAATTTAGGAAAAGAAATTCATCCCTAATGAAGCCCAAACTGCTATCTTCGTTATGTGAAAAATGATGAGCACTATATGCGTTTAGCAATATCGCTGGCCATGAAAGGGATCGGAAAAACTTCTCCGAACCCATTAGTTGGTGCAGTGATCGTTCATCAAGATAAGATAATCGGTGAAGGTTATCATGAGTTTTTTGGTGGGCCTCATGCTGAGGTAAATGCAATAGCATCCGTTGAAGACACCTCTATGTTACGTGAATCCACCCTCTACGTAACACTAGAACCTTGCTCTCATTTCGGCAAAACACCACCTTGTGCAGATCTTGTCTGTTCTCATCATTTCAAACGGGTGGTTATAGGAATGAAGGACCCTAACAGCAAAGTAGCGGGAAAGGGAATTGATCAGCTGATTAAAAACGGCATAGACACTACTGTTGGCATCCTTGAAGAAGAATGTAGATCCCTGAACAAAGGTTTTATTTGCTTTCACGAACGAAAAAGACCTTACATCACTCTCAAATGGGCTGAAACGAAAGATGGTTACCTAGATGACCACGGCAATCCAATACGCATCTCCAATGCAGAGTCCGATAAAGTTGTTCAAGAATTACGCAATGAATACCAAAGTATTTTGATCGGACGACAAACCGTTATAAATGATAATCCAAGATTGACTTGCAGAGCTGAAAACGGGACACATCCTATCCGGATCATACTGGATTCGAATCTGGAAATACATGGAGACTTTCATATTTTTAATAATGTAGCTCCTACATGGTTTTTGAACAGAATTAAAAATGCTCAAGAAGGACATACGCGCTATATTCAAATTGACAGCATGGAAATCCGAGATGTCATCTCTGCACTTTACAATGAAGGAATAGTTTCGGTACTTGTGGAGGGAGGAAAAAGAGTGTTGGATTCTTTTATAGCATCCGGTATTTGGGATGAAGCTCTGAAAATCAAAGGTGATGTACTGACCAATGGCGGCACGAAAGCACCTTTAATTGATATCGAAGTAACAGAACATAGGTTTGTAGGATCCGATGAACATTTTATTTATCTCAACAAATGATCCCATTAGTCCTTTCGATATTATGTTCATCATTGATCTTTGTTGCCTTCAAGCTATTTGATCGTTTTAAGATCAATACTTTTCAGGCCATTGTATTCAATTACTTCACGGCTTTTATCATTGGGGTTGGACTGTATGGAAATGAATGGGACCCTGAGGCCTTAAACGCTTCGGCCTGGATGTATTTTGCTGTGTTGGCATCCATGCTTTTCATCAGCTTATTCATTCTTATGGGATTAAGTTCTCAGCGGAATGGGGTAGCATCAACTTCGATCGCAGTCAAGATGAGCATGGCTTTTTCTATGTTACTCATGATCATTGGGTACGGAGAAAACATCAGCGCACTAAAGATCATCGGAATATTACTAGCAATTACGGGTGTTCTCCTTGTTTCAATTGAAAAACAAAGCGAAACTAAATCCAGTAATAGCTGGATGCTGATCGTGCTTTTCTTAGGAAGCGGAGGACTGGATTTCGTTCTGAATTACGCTCAAAAAAACATTCTGGGCGCCCTAACTCCTTCCCTCTTCTCGGCATTTGGTCTTGGACTGGCAGGTGTTTTTGG
>SBGS01000308.1 GCA_006226555.1 Bacteroidota bacterium | reverse complement strand
GTTTCTGTTGATGAGGAAGCAGAGATCCAAGAGGCGAACTCACCTTATGGTGCGACAAAACAAATGAGTGAGCGCATGATCGTGGATCTGCATAATAGCGGCTCCAATTCAGGTTTTGTCAGCCTGAGGTACTTTAATCCTGTTGGAGCACATTCTTCTGGCTGGATCGGTGAATTGCCATTAGGCAGGCCAAATAATTTGTTGCCTTATGTTACGCAAACCGGAGCAGGTGTGCTGGAAGAACTAACCATTTTTGGCAATGACTACAATACCAATGACGGAACATGTATCCGTGATTACATTCATGTGGTTGACCTTGCTGATGCACATGTGAAAGCATTGGAATGGCTTGAAGGAAATCCCGGTAAATATGAAGTCTTCAATATCGGAACGGGTATAGGGTCCAGTGTTCTTGAAATAGTTCATACCTTTGAAGAGGTGAGCGGGAAAAAGTTAAAGTGGAGATTCGGTCCACGTCGTTCTGGTGACGTTGAAAAGATCTACGCCGAAGTTGGAAAGGCAGAAAAGCTGCTTAACTGGAAGGCCAAGTACAGTATTGAGGATGCAGTGCGAGATGCCTGGAACTGGGAAAGAAGATTGAGAAATGTATAAGAACCTGTTAATATTGATCGTTTGTTCGCTGTCGTTTCTGTCTTTTGGACAATACGATAGCAAAGGAGACCAAAAATCCCGATTCAGACCGGGGTTTATGTGGTATTTCACCGGGTTAAAACCTGCGATCAAAGAAAAAGTGCGCAAATACGATCGTTTGATCTTTGACGTAACCTACAATGATTGGGCGGGAGATATTGATCCTTTCAAGAATAAATGGCCTTCGATCGGTTTGAACACGAATTTTATGTTCGATGTTCCTCTATCAAAAGGAAATACAGTTGCTTTAGGTATTGGTGTAGCACATGAGTGGAGAAATATTCGACATGACAACTATTTCTCGATCGATCACGTGAATGATGTCACGACATATCAGCTGAAGGATTCTACTGTACAATTTGATAAAAGTCGATTTGGTGGAAACAGTTTCAGTATTCCGGTCGAGCTTCGATTTAGAAAGGAAAGCTGGAGACATTTTAAAATTCATCTTGGTGGACGAATCGGTTATCAGGCAAATTTGTACAATAAGTACATTGACAATTCTTCAGGTTACCGTGTAGTTTCTAAAAACTTTGGATTTCCGGATATCAATCGGTTGACATACGGAGCTCATATCCGTTTTGGGCTGCGTAATTGGGCCTTTTTTGGGAATTATTCCTTTAACCCGGTCTTCTTGGACAACAAGAGTACGAAACTGAATCTGGTGCAATTTGGCATCAGTATTTCGATGTTCTGATGATCATAGATACGCATACACACCTATATGTGGAGCAATTTAATGAAGATCGTTCCGAGGTGATTTTACGCGCTATAGAATCAGGAGTTCAAAAATTACTTTTACCGAACATTGATAGCTCTACGATTGATCCGATGCTCAAATTGGTGGAAGAATTTCCCGACAATTGCTATCCAATGATCGGATTGCATCCGGGAAATGTGGGTGATGATTATCAGGAAGAACTTTCAAAAATGCGTGAACGCATTGACCGTCCGAACAATTTCATTGCAATCGGGGAGATCGGAATGGATCTGTACTGGGATAAAACCTATATCGAGGAACAACGTATTGCGTTTCGTACACAGATCGGCTGGGCCAAAGAGCTTGGTTTGCCGATTGTTATACATGCCAGAGATGCATTTGAAGAGATCTTCAGGATCCTTGACGAGGAGAACTCGGCAGAATTGAAGGGTGTATTTCATTGCTTTACCGGAGGAGTTAAGGAAGCAGAGCATATTCTGTCCTATGGAGGGTTTAAACTTGGAATAGGCGGAGTAGTTACCTATAAAAAGAGCGAACTACCGGAAGTGTTGAAGGAAATACCTTTGGATAACATTTTACTGGAAACAGATTCGCCATATCTGCCACCTGTACCGTTCAGAGGGAAAAGAAACGAGAGCAGTTACATTAATTATGTGGCGGATAAGTTGGTAGATGTCTACCAGGTTTCACGACAGGAAATAGAAAGGATCACCTCGAAAAATGCGGATGAACTCTTTCGACTTACAGAACAATCAACAAAAACAACCTTAGGCTAAAGCACAGAATTCTTGTAGCATTTTATTCATCAAACTACGTTAATATTGGAGAGAGCAAGGAAACATATCTTGATCGTTTATACAGGAGGAACGATCGGAATGATTAAGGATCCAATTACGGGCTTATTGTCCAATGTCGATTTTAATCTAATAGCCGATCATGTTCCTGAGATCAGAAGGTTGAACATAGATATTGATAGTGTCAGTATTTCTCAGCCAACGGATTCTGCCTTGATGACAATTGATCATTGGAACGAAATTGCTCAAACGATCTTTGAAAATTATACACGATACGATGGATTTGTGGTGCTGCATGGAACGGATACCATGGCATATACGGCTTCAGCGCTGAGTTTTATGTTAAAAGGATTGAGAAAACCTGTTGTTTTTACGGGATCTCAGCTTCCTATTGGTATTATCCGGACTGATGGGAAAGAAAATCTGATCACTTCACTCGAAATTGCAGCTGCTGATAATTCAGGTGAAGCTCTGATAAAAGAGGTAACGGTGTACTTT
The DNA here is from genome assembly GCA_006226555.1 of Bacteroidota bacterium. Classification (GTDB taxonomy): domain Bacteria; phylum Bacteroidota; class Bacteroidia; order Flavobacteriales_D; family Crocinitomicaceae; genus UBA4466. Next base: position 789 of record SBGS01000308.1, on the reverse strand, counting down.
GATTATAAGTTGTACCGAGGCAATCGTTCTACGAAAGATTCAGCATCTGAATTTGAAGCGTTCAAGTCACCAAACTTTCTGGAGCTGGCAAGTGCGGGTGTTGAAATAACTTTTTATCCTGAGCGATTTATTCCAGAATCAACCGGTGATCTTGAGGTTCAATTCATTAATTCAGAGGAGGTTGCCTTAATTAGAATGTTCCCCGGAATGAACTGGAGCCATTATGATTCAGTTTTTCAATACCCAAAAACTAAAGCAATTGTTTTGGAAACGTTTGGAGCAGGAAATGCCTTGCTTACTGAACTGGGGAGAAATTACATCGCTGATTTCATCTCTAAAGGAGGAGTAGTACTGAATATAACGCAATGCAGCAGTGGTAGTGTCGACCAAACCAAATATAAATCGGCTGAGGAATTGATGAACCTTGGTGTAGTTGGTGGAGGCGATATGACAACAGAAGCGGCTGTTACTAAGTTGTTATACTTACTCAGTAAGGAAGATAACAGAGATGCGATCGTTAGGCTCCTTTCTGAAAATTTGAAGGGAGAGATCACAAATTGAGAATAAGATTTGTATCTTCGCCCTCCCTGTTTGATCAGGAAATGGAGAGGTGTCCGAGTGGTTGAAGGAGCACGCCTGGAAAGTGTGTATACTGGGAAACTGGTATCGAGGGTTCGAATCCCTCTCTCTCCGCAGACAGACGAAGTCTGACAAGGCAAAGAGATAGTGGATTAGAACCCGTGGGTTCGTGCCGACCGAAGGGAGACCATCACGCTCGACGTGAGTCGA
>SBGS01000049.1 GCA_006226555.1 Bacteroidota bacterium | reverse complement strand
CGTGGAGGCTCAAGATATTTCTTTGATGCTTCTGCAGGTTTTGTAGGATACAGCAAAAACTTCTTCTTTGGTTTTGCTGCACATCACTTGAACCGTCCGAATGAATCCATGATCATTGGAGACTCTCCACTTCCGATCCGTATGACCGGTCACATGGGAGCTAGAATTGATCTAGGAGCAAAATCAAAGTATTCAAACGGAACGCAGATCATGCCTAACGTGATCTACCAATATCAGAATGGATTCCAGGAATTGGCATTGGGTACTTATATTAAATATGGAGCATTCAATGTGGGAGCATGGTATCGTAACAGAGATGCCTTCATCCTCTCTATTGGAATTGACACAGGAAAATTCAGAGTGGGATATAGTTACGACGTAACAGTATCCAAACTTAATAATGGCGTATCAGGTGGTTCACATGAGGTTTCTCTTGGACTATTGTTCAATTGTAAAGACAAGCCACCTACGTTCAGAACAATTTCTTGTCCTTCGTTTTAAGGTTGCAGTTTCAACCGCTTGGTTTCTGGTTTCTAAGCGGATGAGAATTAGGTCTATTCAACTGAGTAGACCTTTTTTCCTTTTATAATAGTCGTTCGGGCAAAATTAGGTTGGAACTCTACATTGCTTCTTAACGGTTTATCGAAGATAACCAAAGTGGCGTCCTTACCGACTTCAATGGTTCCAAGTTCGTTTTCCTGAAATGCAGCGAGTGCAGCCCAGATCGTCATACCTTTCATGCATTCCTCCAGAGTTAATTTTTCAGAAGGGTAGAATCCTCCTCCCGGATAGCCTTCGATATCTGTTCGTTCCACGGCAGCATGAATGGTTCTGAATGGATCCGGGTATTCAACCGGAAAGTCTGTCCCCAATGCGATCATCCCAAATTGATCCAATAATGAACGATAAGCATAGGCGCCTTTCATGCGATCCTTTCCCAAACGTTTTTCTGCCCAGCGCTGATCACTGGTAGCATGTGTTGGTTGTACACTAGGGAAGATCCTGTACTTTGCGAAAAGCAATTGATCGGCAGGGTCAACAACCTGAGCATGTTCAATTCGCCATCTGTGATCTGGGTTGATGGTGTGGATACCGGCATATATATCAAGAACGGTTTTATTGGCAGAATCTCCAATGGCGTGTGTATTCATCTGATAACCGATCGTTTCACAAAGCTCGGCGATCATCCTCATGCGATCAAGTGAAGTCGTAAGATAACCGAAATGTCCAGGGTGGTCGTGGTACTCTTTTTTGAGGCATGCTCCTCTGGAGCCTAAAGCACCATCACCATATACTTTAAAACTTCGGATCAGCAAATTTTTGTTCGAGTAAACACCGTTTTTCTTCGCAAAGTCTATGTTCTCCTGAGTAGGGAGTAGCATCGCATAGATATTCAGTGAAAGCTGGTCTTTTTCGATCAGCTTTTCGATCAGTCTGACTTCTTTTGCGGTCACTCCGGCTTCATGGACTCCTGTTATGCCATATGAGAATAATTCCCCTTGAATTTCCAATATTTCACGCATAAGATCAGCTTCAGGGAAATCGGGTAAAATATCGAGTATCGGTTGCATAGCGTTGTCAACGAAAACACCAGTTGGCTGCTGTTCATTGTCGTAAACGATGTATCCTCCCTGATTCAATTCAGGATCTGACTCAAAACGTTCGTATAGATTTGATGTTTCAATGAGTTTGTCATTGGCAAGTAATGCATGACCATCTACACGGAACAGGCATACCGGAATATCAGGAAAAAGTTCGTTTAGTTTCTTGTTGTTCGGCAGCTCGTTCTCTCCCCAGATGCTCTGATCCCAACCCCGACCAATAATGAATGGTCTGTTATGTTTACCTTGATATTTTTCAATTCGCACCAACATTTGATCATAGGACTTACAGCCCACGAGGTCAACACTTAGTTTTAATCTGGCGTAATTCAAAATATGCCCGTGAGCATCGATCAATCCAGGATATACATCTCTTTTCTGTGCGTCGATATACTCATCGGCTGAATACTTATTGAGGATCTGTCTTTCAGCACCAATCTCTATGATCTTTCCATCTTTTATCGCTATGGCCTCAATTTTCTGGTCACTATCTGTCATAGTGTATACTGTGGCGTTATGAATGATGAGATCAGCAGTTTTACCTTTATGTCGGCCGCACGAATAAAGTAGTGTTAGAAGGAGTAGATATTGAAAAAGACGCATATACCTGTTTTGGACAAAAATAATGCTTTAGCTTCTTAAGACTCATTCCGAACGATATTCTTAATTTTGCGCAAAATTGAATTGAATGGATACGCAGAAGACTTATAATCCCGGATCGGCAGAGGAGAAATGGTATAAACACTGGATGGAAAAAGGATATTTTCATTCAGAGCCAGATGAAAGAGAGGCTTATACCGTCGTTATTCCACCTCCGAACGTAACGGGAGTTCTTCATATGGGGCATATGCTCAATAACACCATTCAAGATGTATTGGTTCGTCGTGCCCGAATGTTGGGTAAAAATGCTTGTTGGGTTCCTGGAACAGATCACGCCTCTATTGCAACTGAGGCAAAAGTTGTTCAAAAATTGCGTGCTGAGGGAATAAAGAAATCTGATCTAACGAGAGATGAATTTTTGAAGCATGCCTTTGATTGGAAAGATAAACACGGAGGTATTATTCTTGAACAATTGAAAAAGCTTGGAGCATCTTGTGACTGGGAGCGTACAAGCTTTACGATGGATCCTGAGTATTCTGAATCTGTTATCGACGTATTTATTGATCTATACAAAAAAGGTAAGATCTACAGAGGAATGCGAATGGTTAATTGGGATCCTGAGGCCCTGACTGCGCTTTCTGATGAAGAAGTAATATACAAAGAGGTTAATTCAAAGCTCTTCCACGTTCGTTATAAAGTGGCTGGAACAGATGATCAATGGTTGACGATTGCAACAACGAGACCTGAGACGATCCTCGGAGATACGGCTATCTGTATTAATCCGAATGATGTTCGTCATGCTCATTTGCACGGTAAAAAAGCCATTGTTCCAATTTCAAACCGCGAAGTTCCTATTATTCTGGACGATTATGTGGATATGGAATTCGGTACGGGATGTCTAAAGGTAACTCCTGCACATGACACGAATGACTACGAGCTTGGTAAGAAGCACGAATTGGATACGATCGATATTCTGAATGCAAATGGTACATTAAATGAAAATGGTTTGCATTACGCCGGAATGGATCGTTTTGAGGTGCGAAAGGCGATAGAAAAAGAACTTCACGATAAAGGTTATCTGGTAAAAACAGATGATCATATCAATAAGGTAGGTTACAGTGAGCGCACGAATGCTGTGATAGAACCAAGATTATCTCTTCAATGGTTCGTGGACATGAAAGAATTGTCAGCGCCTGCCTTAGAGAATGTGATGAACGGTAATATTCAGTTCCATCCTGAAAAGTTCAAGAATACTTACCGTCACTGGATGGAGAATATCAAGGACTGGTGTATTTCAAGACA
>SBGS01000075.1 GCA_006226555.1 Bacteroidota bacterium | reverse complement strand
ACCTCATCAACAGATACTCCAAAAACCTTTGCAGCGGTTGCGGCATGAATGTCAACTCCATGTTTAAACGCATCGATCATATTCTTGTCATGGCTTAATGCTGCAATGATTCTCAATTCAATTTGAGAGTAATCCGCCGCCATTAAAACATAATCATCATTTCTTGCAATGAACGCCTTTCTGATCTCTCTTCCTTTTTCCGTTCTGATCGGAATATTTTGAAGATTTGGATTGTTTGAGCTCAAGCGTCCTGTTGCAGCAACTGTCTGCATATAACTCGTATGAATTCTACCGTCTACCGGATCTTTTAATTCCGGAAGCGGATCAACGTAAGTATTCTTGAGCTTTCTAAGCTGCCTGTATTCAAGAATTAAAGGGACAATTGGATGTGCATGCTTCAACCCCTGAAGGATATCTTCGCTTGTAGCGTATTGCCCTGTCTTCGTCTTCTTCGCTTTGTTCGAGATCTTTAGATGATCAAACAAAACTTCTCCCAGCTGTTTCGGGGAATCAATATTGAAAGACATTCCGGCAGCCTCAGTTATTTCCTTGTCAAGACGATCTAAGGTGACACCCAGCTCTTTGGAATATTCCTCCAAACCTTTCGCATCAATTGCAATGCCCTCCTTTTCCATGTCACTTAATACATACATCAATGGCATTTCAACATCCCAAAAGAGTGTTTTTAGATGATCCTTTTCGATCTCTTTCTCGAATAGCTTTTTAAGCTGATAGGTTATATCTGCGTCCTCACATGCGTAATCTTTCACTTCGGCAGGGTTTATATCCCTCATGCTCTTTTGGTTCTTACCTTTTTTCCCGATCAGTGTCTCGATGGATATTGGCTGGTATTTTAAGTAGTATTCCGATAAGAAATCCATTCCCTGTTTTGCATCAGGGTTGATCAAGTAATGAGCGATCATGGTATCAAAGGCAGGCTTTGCTACTCTTACTCCATAACGCTCGATAACCTGAAGGTCATATTTCATATTGTGCGCTATCTTCAAGATCTTATCAGACAAGAAAAATGGAGCAAACTCATGTACGATTGCCTTCGCTTCATTGAAATCTTCAGGGATAGGAACATAAAAAGCCTCACGTTCCTTATAACTGAAAGACATTCCGACAAGGTTAGCATGTCTTGATTCCAAGCTGTCGGTTTCTGTGTCGAAGCAAACTTCCTTCTGTTTTAATAAGATTTCCAGCAATTCCTTGCGCTCTTCCGGAAGGGTTACCAAATGATAGCTCGGTTTTTCTGTGGCAATTGTTCTGTAGCCATTGGTCTCTTGCGGCACCTGATCCTCTACCATGCTTTGCATCCCGAAAAGATCGAGCTGACCATTTTCTGTTTTCGCCTGTGCTGTGACAACTATTTCCTCGCCAATAACACGCTTTGAAAGATTTCTGAATTCCAATTCTGTAAAAACTTCTTTCACAGCCTCAGCATCCAAATCACACATTTTCAGGTCATCTTCATCAAACGTGACGTCAATATCTGTGATAATGGTGGCAAGTTTTTTCGATAACAATCCCTGCTCAGCAAAATTCTCAACGTTTTCTCGCTGTTTTCCTTTCAGCTCATGCGCATGCGCAATCAATCCCTCAACGGAACCGTATTCTCCTACAAGCTTTTTTGCCGTCTTTTCTCCTATTCCGGGGATTCCCGGAATGTTATCCGCAGCATCACCCCATAGACCTAAAATATCTATAACTTGCTTAGGATCTGTTACTTCAAATTTTTCGCAAACTTCCTTTACACCCCATATTTCAGGTGGATTTGCTCCTCGTCCGGGACGAAACATATAGATCTTATCCGTAACGAGCTGACCAAAATCCTTATCCGGAGTCATCATGTAGGTCGTAAATCCTCTCTTTTCAGCGATCTGTGCGATTGCCCCGATCACGTCATCCGCTTCATATCCATTGACCTCAAGGATTGGAACATTAAACGCGCGAATGATCTTTTTGATCGGTTCGATCATGGAAACAATGCCTTCCGGTGTTTCCTCTCGATGCGCTTTATACTGCTCAAAATCCTCTCTTCGTGTTACTGAACCCCCCGGAGGGTCAAACACAACAGCTAAATGTGTGGGTTTTTCATTTTTGATCACATCTATCAGTGCATTCGTAAAACCAAATGCCGCAGAAGTATTCTGACCTTTCGAATTCACCCTTGGGTTCTTCGCAAAAGCAAAATAAGCCCTGAAGATCAAGGCATAGGCATCTATTAGAAATAACTTCTTATCAATTTCAGGTGTGATCATAAGTGCATTTTAATTCCAGGAAGAACCATCCTTCCCATCTTTAACTGTAATTCCCGCAGCTGCTAATCCATCTCTAATTTTATCTGAAGTGGTCCAGTCTTTGTTCGCACGGGCTGATTGTCTAAGATCCAACAAAAGTTCCATTACAGGTCCCAATCTTGTTTCTCCGGAAGACGCTTTCTGTGGCATCAATCCAAGCACATCAAAAACAAAATCACTCATCGTTTGAATAAGCAGCTCCTGATCTTCTTTGGTTATATAAGCCTGTCCATCGAAAACACTGTTAATGAATTTTACTGCTTCAAAAATATTCGCAACGAGTACAGGGGCATTGAAGTCGTCATTCATTGCACGATAGCATTCCTCGCGGAAGACAGAAACATCAAATCCCGATGTCTCACTTGAAAGAGGTAGTTTCTCTATTCTTTCGAGGGCCTCAAACAATCGATCGTATCCCTTCTCAGCAGCATTCAACGCATCAGAAGTGAAGTCAAGGGTGCTACGATAATGCGCCTGCATCATGAAAAAACGAACGACCATTGGTGCGTAAGCCTTTTCCAAAAGACCGTTTTCACCACTGAAGAGTTCAGCAGGTAAAAGGCTATTACCCGTTGATTTGCTCATTTTCTTGCCATTCAACGTTAGCATATTTCCATGCATCCAATAATTAACAGGCGATTTTCCATTAGAAGCCGTTCCCTGGGCAATCTCACATTCGTGATGAGGAAACTTTAAGTCCATTCCACCTCCGTGTATATCAAATGTTTCTCCCAGGTATTTAGTACTCATAGCTGAACATTCAAGATGCCAACCTGGAAAACCGGTTCCCCATGGTGACGGCCATTTCATAATATGTTCAGGTGAAGCATTCTTCCAAAGCGCAAAATCCAGTGAGCTTCTCTTTTCATCCTGTCCGTCAAGTTCACGCGTATTAGAGATCAGGTCCTCGATCTTTCTTCCGGACAATTCGCCATACGGATGTTTCATATTATACTTTTCCACATCGAAATAAACCGATCCTTTTGACTCATAAGCCAATCCGTTCTCCATGATGGTTTTCACCATCTCGATCTGTTCGATCAAATGTCCAGTAGCAGTGGGCTCAATACTTGGAGAAAGCGCATTGAACTGTTTCAACACGTCATGAAAATCATTCGTATACATTTGAACGACTTCCATAGGCTCCAGTTGTTCTAACCTTGCTTTTTTTCCAATTTTGTCCTCGCCTTGATCAGCGTCATCTAC
>SBGS01000224.1 GCA_006226555.1 Bacteroidota bacterium | reverse complement strand
GAGGCAAAGGAGCTATTGCTGTTCCAGTTTCCAGGTGAATTGATAGGATCCACAAGTGCAGCAGTGCCCGATATTAAATTCTGATATGCGGCTTCTGAAGACCTGTAAACATTTAAGTCTCCACAAACAAAATGATGTCTATCTGAAGGACGTTGTGCAATAAAATTCATTAAGGTAGCGGTCTGGACAGCTCGGGTAGCCTGTTCTGTCGTTCCACTTCCTGCCTTTAAATGGCACATATATACTTCAATAAAAGTAGTGTCGTAATACACACCAAGATTGGGATCATTCACATAAAGTACATAATGATCGATGTTCCTTGGGGACGTAATGATCACATCTTGATATTGCAGCGTTAATTTGTTTGAATTATAATATAGTTGATTATTCAGAGGAGCATCTGTATGCAGCGGGTCAAATGTAGCAGCAGAATAGTGGTTTACACCATTTACATTTAAAGATCTTGTTAAAACACTGTCAGCTCCGGCTTTGGTTTGAATTTCGCACCCTACAAAAATATCCGGGTTCAAATATTGTAAGATCTTACGTAATGTATCCGCTCTTTCTGCGACAACGGTATTGTTGGAACAGTCATTTCTGCCCTCAGGGAAATTCAACAAATTGTAGGAAACAATCTGAATGGTATCTCTTTGAGATTGCGCCCAAAAAGTTAAGAGAAAAAAGATTAAAGCTAAGCCCTTCAAAGGAGAATAGATCAAAGGTGCATGAAGTCCTTTTTCGCAAGGAGCTCATCCTCACTTTCTCTGAAATCAGGATCGTCAACACAACAGTCTACCGGACATACAGCAGCGCACTGTGGCTCATCATGAAAACCTACGCACTCTGTACATTTATCGGTTACAATGTAATATACATCCATGTCTTTAGGCTCATGAGCATCATCTGCCTGCATTTCAGCACCATCTAGAGTCGTGATCATTCCTTTTAGTGAAGTACCATCTGAATATCTCCATTCTGCACCTCCTTCGTAAATTGCGTTATTTGGACATTCTGGTTCACAAGCCCCACAATTTATACACTCATCTGTGATCATTATAGCCATAACGGTAATTTTTGGACTGCAAATATACGATGCAAAAAGTGATCGATACCAAAGGAAAATGAAAATTCTGCACATCCAAATGTTTGGATGTCATTAACTTTGCAGCATGAATAAGGAAAAAACCATCGAGGCATTCGTTAAACTTGGCGAAATAATGCATGATCTAGGAAATGACCTTTCCTGGAGAGGTTATGAAACAGGAGTGACGGAGCAGGAATATGATCAGCTACGCGAGGTGATCAAGAAGGAGCAGATCTACAATGGATGGTTTACTGCTGAAAATGTTCGTAAAAGTTTAATTTCCTTGGCTATTCAATTGACTCAGGAAAGATTAATTGACTGGACCAAAAAATATAAATACACGGATCAGCCAAAGAACATTGCAGTGATCATGGCTGGAAATATTCCTCTCGTGGGATTTCATGATTTTCTTTGTGTTCTGATGAGTGGCAACAAAATCCTGGCGAAATTATCTTCTGATGATAATCGATTGTTAACTGCTCTGGTAGGTATTTTAATACATATTCAACCGGAGTTTGCGGATCGTATTAAGCTTACCCAGGGAAAATTAGAGGGCTTTGACGCTGTGATTGCCACGGGAAGCAATAATTCATTCATGTATTTCGAGTCTTACTTCGGTAAATACCCTCATTTGTTCAGGAAGAACAGGACCTCCGTGGCAGTTATTAATGGTGACGAGAGTAAGGAAGAGCTGGAGTTATTAGGTAGCGATCTTTTCGATTATTTCGGGTTAGGTTGTCGGAACGTTTCTCATATCATATTACCTAACGGGTTCGATTTGGATCGTATATTCGGTGCTATAGTGACGTACAGTGAAGTGGTTAATAATAAGAAGTATGGAAATAATTATGACTACAATAAAGCGGTCCACTTAATGAATAAGATACCCTTATTGGACAACAATTTCGTGCTCTTTAGGGAAAGTGAGGAATTGTTTTCTCCTTTGGCAATGATCCATTATCATTATTATTCAACTAAACAGGAAGTAAAAGAATACCTGAAAAATAGGGAAGAGGAAATTCAGGCTGTTATCGGTAGAGATTATATTCCGTTTGGTAGTGCGCAATGTCCAATGCTGGACGATTACGCTGACGGTGTAGACACAATGAAATGGTTGAACGAATTAGATAATTAAAAAAAAAATCCCGGCTTTCACCGGGATTCTTTTTATTTGATAATGTTCATTTCATCAATGAGGTTGGTCGCTCCATAACATTTATCAACGATCCAAAGCGTGTAGCGTATATCAACAGAGATCGTACGCTGAATGTTTGGTTCAAAGTAAATGTCACCTGACATTGCTTCCCAGTTTCCGTCAAATGCGGTTCCGATCAATTGACCATCACCGTTTATCACAGGTGAACCAGAGTTTCCACCTGTAATGTCATTGTTAGTTAGGAAGTTGACAGTAAGGTTTCCATTTGCATCAGCATATTGACCGTAATCCTTTTTCTTCCAAAGCTCCTTCATAACAGGATCAACGTTGAATTCTGGATTTGAAGGGTCTTCTTTCTGCATAATACCATCGATTGAAGTAGTATAATGATAGGTCACACCATCTCTTGGTTCATATGGAAGAACATTTCCGTAAGTCAAGCGCATTGTTGAGTTTGCATTCGGATAGAATAACTTGTTTGGCTGCATGTCACGAATTGCCGCAACAAAGAATCGGTTTGCTTTTTCAAGGGCATCCGTAGCCTTCTTGATATCCTCTGACCCCGTTGCTTTCTGGTAGGCTTCATCCATATCCATAATCAAAACAAACAAAGGATCTTTTTCAAGCACTTTTCTGTCAGGACGAGAATTGAAAGCTTCAAATCTAGCCTTGTTAGCGAAGATTGATTTCTTTAATACTTTCTTCACGTATTTTTCAACTCCTTTATCTCCTTTCAATGCGATCTTCTTAGTGATTGGTCCCATTTGATCAGCAGGAACATCTTTGATATACATCTTAAGTACCTCTTCAAGAATGTCCATTTCGATCTCCATGTTTGCATTTTCGAAGAACTCATTTGTCATCATTCCTAATCGTCCGGCAAACATCCCTGCACGAGCTTCATCTCCACCTTCAAGGGCCTGTAGCCAGAATTTATATCTGTATGCAGATACGTTCATATCAACAGTGTATATGAATTCAGACTGATATACTTTGATGTTTACAATTGGATTTGTTTTGTTGTAATAGTCATCCATAGCTTCCAAGACAGGGAAACCTATCTTTTTGTTAGCCATGTAATTTCTATACTCCTGTTCAAGGCTTTCTTTTTTGCCAATAACATCGTTGTTCTTCACTTGTTCGGTTTGCCCGATGAAGTACTTCCAGTAGTTTGCAACCTGAGCATATTTAGAAGAGTATTTCAAACGTACAGCAACATCCTGATCCATGTAAGATTTCATGATCTCAAGTTTTTTAGCGCGTACATCAACTCGTTTTGGTTG
>SBGS01000042.1 GCA_006226555.1 Bacteroidota bacterium | reverse complement strand
GTTTCGCCAAAGAACTTTCAGCACTGGACACTTGTATACTTCTGCCAATCTATCCGGCGCGCGAAGAACCAATAAGCGGCATCACCAGTGATGCATTGTTGGAACGAATTACTTCCGCAGAAAAGCGCGTGATGGAGCCTCAAGAAGCACTGCATTATTTACGTGATCTTAAAACCGATGGCGTTATACTTACCATAGGAGCAGGGGATATTGATCGAATAGTTGAACCTCTTACCAATTTATTGAACCAAGCATGAGGCCATGGTTAAAAATATCGCTTAGTCTAAGTTTCACCATACTGGTGATCGTCTTGATCGTTCTGTTCGACAAGTATCAGCGAGAAGCCATCGTACCGGAACCTAAGATTACGATAAAGACTACAAAATCGAATGCTTTCCTTGATAGACACGAGGTTTTGAAACGTCTTCAGTTCTCCAACCTCTTGATCGAAGGGCAGACTTTTGAAGAATTGGATACCGACAGTATAACGCGCTTCCTGAAAAGCATTTCACAGATCAAAGACGTCAAGGTTTATCGACGGTTTGGATCTGATTGGAATATCGATATCGTATTACGAGAACCGATTGCAAGAATCTACAATCAAAGCGGTCAATCATTTTATTTAGATGCAGATGGTGTCCGCATGTTAACTACACCAAAATTCACTGCTCAGGTGGTCGTTGTCAATGGTCGTATAAACGAGCAACCATCGGGGTTTTCAGTGAATGAAATTATTAACAACGACTCCTTGAAAAGTATTCACAAGCTGGATGATATCTATCGTATTTCAAAGTATGTTTGTAATGATCCCTTATTGCATGCGTTGATCGGTCAGATCTACCTGAAGGACAATGGGGATTTTCTTTTAGTACCACTTGTAGGGGAACAAAGGATCGTCTTTGGTTCTGCTTATTCTGAGAAAGAGGTGTCAGATAAGTTTGAGAAACTAAAGATCTTTTACAATGAAGCGATGGACGTTGAGGGGTGGAACACTTATTCAGAGATCAATCTTAAATACAGAGATCAGATCGTCTGCAAGAAGAAAGACCAATAACCGATTTAAGCAAAAGAAATGAGCGACAATTCTGCTGAACAAAAAAAGAAGAAATCTCCGATCGTAGTGGGCCTTGACATAGGTACCACTAAAATCGCATGCTTCGTTGGAAGAAAGAACGAACACGGAAAAATCGAGATCCTTTCAATGGGACGTGCAGAATCTCTTGGTGTTACAAGAGGAATGGTAGCGAACATCGACAAGACAATCCAGTCGATCAAATCTGCAGTTCAGGAAGCCGAAGAAAGAATTGAAGGACAATTGGTGATCAAAACGGTTAACGTTGGAATTGCCGGACAACACATCAAGAGTCTACAACATAGAGGAATTCATACAAGATCAAATGTTGAGAATGAAATTTCTCAGGCCGATATTGATCGTTTGATCGATGATATGTATCGCATGGCGATGCCTCCGGGAGAGCAGATCATTACTGTACTTCCACAAGAGTATATTGTTGATAGTGAGCAAGGGATCAAAGATCCGATCGGTATGTCAGGTGTTAGGCTTGAAGCAAACTTCCATATCATCACCGGGAATGTTGGAGCATGCCTGAACATCAATAAATGCGTTGAACGTTCTGGATTACATGTAGACGACATCATTCTTGAACCAATTGCATCTGCAGAATCAGTTCTAACTGAAGAAGAAAAAGAAGCGGGAGTTGTATTGGTAGATATCGGTGGTGGAACAACTGACATTGCTATCTTCCACGAAGGTATCATTCGCCATACTGCAGTTATTCCATTCGGTGGAAATGTGATCACTGAGGATATCAAAGAGGGGTGCACGATCATGAAGCGCCATGCTGAGAAACTTAAGCAACAATTTGGTTCAGCTCTAGTAAGTGAGAGTCAAGAAAATGAAGTTGTAGCAATACCTGGATTGAAAGGAAGAGCTCCAAAAGAGATCACACTTCGCAACCTTGCCGGAATCATTCAAGCAAGAATGGAAGAGATCATAGAGCTCGTTCATTATGAGATACGTAACTCAGGTTATGAGAAAAAACTGATCGCAGGTATCGTAGTAACAGGAGGTGGCTCACAATTGAAACATATCACACAGTTGTTTGAATATATGACAGGTATGGATACAAGGATCGGATATCCAACTGAGCACCTTGCCAATACAAACAATGAAGTGATCAAATCTCCAATTTACGCTACTGGTATTGGACTTGTAATGAAAGGGTTTGAGTCGCTTGAGTTGAAATCTCGTTCAGAAGAACCTGAAGCTGCAAGTGCAGGAGAGGTTGCAACGAGCTCTACACAAAAACGAGGGACATTCTTCGAGTCCATCATCAAGAAAAGCATTGGTTTCTTCAATGAGAAGGACGAAGAAGTAGAAGGATAATAAACTAACAACAACTATAACTAAATACAAAGAACATGGAATTTGATTTGCCAACTGAAAGAAATTCGATAATCAAGGTCATTGGTGTCGGTGGTGGAGGTGGAAACGCCGTTAATCACATGTACCAACTTGGCATCAAAGGAGTTGACTTCCTGATCTGTAACACTGATATGCAAGCATTAGATGCGTCTCCTGTACCGCATAAAATGCAACTTGGTCCTTCATTGACCGAAGGTAGAGGTGCCGGATCTATTCCTGAAATCGGGAAAAATGCCGCGACAGAAAATATTGATGAGATCAGAGAATATTTAAGTAAGGATGCCAAAATGGTATTCATTACTGCGGGTATGGGTGGTGGTACCGGAACAGGTGCTGCACCGGTTATTGCTCAAATCGCTAGAGAGATGGGAATCCTAACTGTTGGGATCGTTACTGTTCCTTTCAATTTCGAAGGACGTAAGCGTCGTATGCAAGCAGAAGAAGGTCTTGAGGCAATGCGCAATTCTGTTGACACACTGCTTGTCATCAACAACGAAAGATTGCGTGAGGTAACTGGTAATCTTTCATTCTCAGATGCATTCGCCAAAGCTGATGATATATTAGCTACTGCAGCAAAAGGAATTGCTGAAGTTATTGAGATCACCGGTGCGATCAACGTCGATTTCAACGATGTTAATACAGTGATGAAGAACAGCGGCGTTGCCATTATGGGTAACGGTGTTGCTGAAGGTGAAAACCGTGCGATCAAAGCTGTTGAGAAAGCTCTTGAATCTCCACTATTGAATGATAACGATATCAGTGGTGCTGAATACGTATTATTGAACATCACTTATGGTGATCGCGAAGTGATGATGGATGAGATCTCTGAGATCACAGACTTTATTCAGGATGCTGCAGGATCTACTGCTGATGTGATCTTCGGACACGCAAAAGATGAGGCACTTGGCGAGAAATTAAGTGTAACTGTGATCGCTACAGGATTTAAGTCGTCTCCGATCACAGGTTTTGAAAAGGAACCATCTAAGAATGTTACAACTTTAGAGATCAAAAAAGAGGAATTTACGAAACCAATGGAAACACCGGTTTCAAATAGTCCTTGGTCAGGAGCTAAAGAAAT
>SBGS01000215.1 GCA_006226555.1 Bacteroidota bacterium | reverse complement strand
TTTGCAAAAATACCCGGATTGAATATCTGGGAGAGTGATGGTGCGGGTATTCAGATCGGTATCGGAGGAAGAGGTTTAAGTCCAAATAGGACTGCTAATTTTAACACCAGACAAAATGGATACGATATTAGCGCTGATGCCTTGGGCTATCCTGAAAGTTATTACACACCTCCATTTGAGGCTTTGCAGTCTATAGAAATAATTAGAGGTTCAGCGTCCTTACAATACGGAACTCAATTCGGAGGATTACTCAATTTTGTGATCCGTGAGCCGAGCTTAAGTTCATCCCTTGAATTCACCTCCCGAAATACAGTAGGTATGTACGGTTACCTCGCTACGTTCAATAGATTAACCGGGACATACAAACGCGTCTCTTACCAGGTATACCACCAATATAAACGCGGAGACGGATATCGAGAGAACAGTGCGTTTGGTCAACACCAGCTCTTTGCGCAGCTCAGTTATCAGCTAAACGAAAAAATTCGACTTAGGCTAGAATATACTCACATGAATTATCTCGCCCAGCAGGCCGGAGGACTCAGCGATGTGGCATTCAACATAGATCCTCGTCAAAGTTTCAGGGATCGAAATTGGTTTAAGGTTGACTGGAACTTAATTGCCATGCATTACGATCATTCCATTGGAAAAGATGCACAGTTTAACATTAGAACTTTTGGTATGCAATCCACTCGCAAAACACTAGGTTTTTTGGGTAAAATAACTCAATCAGACCCCGGTGGAAATCGCGAAATGCTGAATGGCGAATTTCAGAATGGTGGAATAGAAGCGCGATTTTTGGATCGCTATTATTTTTATACCAGAAACAAAATACATAAAGGAGCATATTTGGTTGGTGCCCGAATGTACAAGGGAAATACCTTGTCCGAACAAGGTACGGCAACTGACGGTACAGAAGCTGATTTTTCATATCTCAATCCACGCGATCTTGAAGGATCTTCGTTTTCATACCCATCGGAAAATATTGCTGCATTTGCCGAAAACATACTCTTTTTAGGTAAGAAGCTCACAGTCAATTTTGGTGCGCGCTTCGAACACATACAGAGTGGATCGTCCGGTTACTTTAAACAATATGCTATTCATCCCGTTAACTTTGACACCTTAGCAATTTATACTCTTCGTGATTCAAATGAAGTGCTAAGAAACGTTGTGCTGTTCGGTGCAGGATTTTCGTACAAGACAGGAAAGCAGTCGCGCGTTTATACAAACTTCACTCAGAATTACCGTGCAATAAACTTTACCGACATCAGGGTTGCCAATCCCAATATCGTCATTGACAGTGCTATACGCGATGAATACGGGTTTACAGGAGAATTTGGTATCCGAGGTATGATCAAAACCTGGTTTATTTATGATATTGCGGCGTTCTATGTTTTTTATGGTGATAAAATTGGTCTCGCACCAAAGCCGGGAACAATATTGAAGGAACGCACAAACATCGGAGATGCGCGAAATATTGGAATCGAGTGGTTTTCTGAAGTTGATTTCTTAAAGATCAAAAATGATACGAATCATCTCGGGCTAAGTCTCTTTGTAAATGCGGCCTACATCGACGCGCGATATATTCGATCCAAAGAGCCTAACTATGTAGATAAGTTCGTGGAATATGTTAGTCCGATCATTTTGCGCTCGGGGATCAAGTTCAAAACGCGAAAGCTCAGTATACAAGTTCAGGCGAGCTACAACAGCGCACAATTTGCCGATGCTTCTAATGCCATCATTCCATCAGGAGATGCAGTGATCGGTCGAATTCCAGCATATTACGTGATGGATCTTTCGGGTCGTTACCAACTGAATCGTTTCTTCAGTTGCGAAATTGGTGTCAATAACCTTACGAACGAACAGTACTTTACAAGAAGAGCTACTGCTTATCCGGGTCCCGGAATTCTTCCCTCTGATGGTATAAATGTATACGGAACCATTCAATATCATTTTCGAATAAAATAAAAAAGCGGCACTTGAAAAGTACCGCCTTTTTACGATATGCAGTTTGCCTTACTCCATCACCTCAACCTCATTTGATGGGGTAAGAGCTTCTTTGATACGATGCTCAAGTTCCTCCATAAGCTCAGGATTATCCTTGATGATCGATTTAACGGCGTCTCTTCCTTGTCCAAGACGTGTCTCTCCATAAGAGAACCAAGAACCTGACTTATTGATAATGCCCATATCCACTGCCATGTCCAGAATTTCACCTGACTTGGAAATTCCTTCACCATACATGATATCGAATTCTGCCTTTCTGAATGGAGGCGCGACTTTGTTCTTAACAACCTTAACCTTAACGCGGTTACCGATCACATCTTCTCCTTCCTTGATCTGGCTCGCTCTACGGATATCCAAACGAACTGAAGCGTAGAACTTCAATGCGTTACCACCTGTAGTTGTCTCAGGGTTTCCGAACATCACACCGATCTTATCACGTAACTGGTTGATGAAAATACAACAGCAATTTGCTTTGTTAATTGAAGCCGTAAGCTTACGCAATGCCTTTGACATCAAGCGCGCCTGGAGTCCCATTTGGGAATCTCCCATTTCACCTTCGATCTCTGCTTTTGGAGTCAACGCAGCAACAGAATCCACCACCAAAAGATCAATAGCTCCTGAACGGATCAAGTTATCAGCAATCTCTAATGCCTGTTCTCCATTATCAGGTTGAGCGATCAATAAATTGTCAATATCTACTCCAAGTTTCTTCGCATAGAACTGATCAAAAGCGTGCTCAGCATCCACAATAGCCGCAATTCCACCTTGTTTTTGCACTTCTGCAATAGCGTGTATTGCTAAGGTCGTTTTACCAGATGATTCCGGACCGTAGATCTCCACGATCCTACCTTTTGGTAAGCCACCTACACCAAGTGCAAGATCTAATGTTAAGGACCCTGTCGGGATCGTTTCCACCTCAACAGTGGCATTGTCACCCAATTTCATTACCGTTCCTTTTCCGAACGTTTTGTCCAGTTTATCCATTGTTAACTGGAGCGCTTTCATTTTTTCTGCATTCATTTCTTTTCCTGACATATCGTAATTTTTTTGCACCTCGGTGCGGTTAACAAGACAAAGTTGCAACAGATGAACGTAACCTATTTACGTTCTACTGATACGCTTCTAAAATTTCTGCTGTATGATCTTTTGTTTTTGGTTTTTCTATAATTGCTCGGATCGTATGATCTTCATTCAAGATAAATGTCGTGCGGTGAATTCCGTCATAAACTTTTCCCATAAACTTCTTTTCTCCCCAAACACCATAAAGATTTAAAAGGGTATGATCCGTATCGGCTAAAAGTGTAAATGGTAATTCAAACTTATCTATGAATTTAAGGTGTGAACTTTCAGAATCTGCACTTACCCCTAAAACAACAATTCCTTCTTTCTGCAGATCACTATAGTTATCACGAATGTTACACGCCTGTGCAGTGCAACCTGGTGTATTGTCTTTTGGATAGAAATAGATCACGACGCGTTTTCCTTTAAAGTCATTTAAGGAAATTTCACTTCCATTCTGATC
>SBGS01000177.1 GCA_006226555.1 Bacteroidota bacterium | reverse complement strand
TTCAAGATCAATTCTAAACGTAACTTTTGGGATTTTGATATACATGTTTACAACGGATATGTAATTAAGAACGCATACTACTGGAATGACACGTTAAATACGCTGGATCCTAATCTACCTATGCCCAACATGAGCACTGCCAGCTTTTCGATCAATAACTGGCATTTCAGATCCAAGAATTACCGCATGACAGCTGTTCAGGGGATAAATGATGAATTCACAGGATCACAGGAAACCTGGTACTTTAAGTCAACCTTCAATGTCTTTGGAGCGGGGAATGACAACAGTAGAATAGTTCCATTTATCGCTAGTGATTCTACCGACGGCAGACCAAGAGCGGTGAATCTCTATGCGATTGATCTCGGTTTAGTACCAGGCTATGCCTACACGGTGCGAAAAAATTATTGGCAAGCTTCTGTTTTTGGAGGATTGGGAGGTGTATTACAAGCCAAAGCCTATACACAACAAAATTTAACAAGAGCTTTTTTAGGTCTTGCTCCAAGGGTAGATTTTAGATTTGTCGCTGGCTATTCGAATCCGAAATACTTTGTCTGGTTTACTTCAGATTTTGATATAAAAAGTATTCGATTCAAAGAATTTCGATACGTTCAAACGTATTACCAGCTCAGGATCATGGCCGGAGTTCGTTTGAATAACAGAAAGAAAGGTTAGCGTCTCGCGATAAGCTCCTGAGCATCCAGCAACCAATTCGTTCTCAATTCTCCTAGATTCGTGATCATACTGTTGTAAACCTTAAGCTCCGATGATACAAGATCGCTAAAGTGAATTTTCGTACCATCAACTGAATAGAAATACATCCTATCAAACAGATTTACATTGTATTGCTGCCCTATTGCACGAACAAACTTAACAGAAGTATCAATCGAGCAACCAGAAGCGCCGGTCTGAGTTTCGTCAGCAACGATTACAATATATCTTCCTTCCAGAACATCTCCTGCAGCTTTCAGCTGTGAGCCATGAGCAGCCCATTCTTTCGTAAAGGCATCAAGCTCTTTTTTGATCTCAGCAATCTCATCTGCAGTAAACGCACGATCGGAAGTGTAGATCCAAACTTTACTATTATCGCTTAATTGACTGAATTTTTCCATATCACAAGTCCGCAGCATTAGCAATTAGCTCGGCTACATCCAATACTTGAATCTCACTCTCCTTCTCAAAGTTTTTAACTCCGTCAGTCATCATCGTATTACAGAAAGGACAGCCTGTCGCGATCACCTGAGCTTTTGTTTCCAACGCGTCTTCAGTACGTTCAATATTGATCTCTTTATTCCCTTTTTCGGCTTCTTTGAACATTTGTGCTCCTCCCGCCCCACAGCATAGACCTTTAGTCTTGCAACGTTTCATTTCAACAAGCTCTGCATCAAGCTTTTCAATGAGTTCACGTGGTGCTTCGTAAACATTATTAGCTCTTCCAAGGTAACATGGATCGTGGAAGGTAATGCGTTTACCTTTGTATGTACCACCGTCCTTAAGCGTAAGTTTACCTTGATTGATAAGCTCCTGAATTAATTGGGTGTGATGAACAACTTCATAATTACCTCCCAATTCAGGGTATTCATTTTTCAATGTATTAAAGCAATGCGGACAAGCAGTAACTATCTTTTTTACTTCATAACCATTCAATACTTGAATGTTCATCATTGCCTGCATTTGAAAAGTGAATTCATTTCCAGCACGTTTCGCAGGATCTCCTGTACAGCTTTCTTCTGTTCCTAACACAGCAAAATCGACATCGCACGCATTTAGGATCTTCACCACCGCCTTTGTTATCTTCTTCGCACGGTCATCAAAGCTTCCGGAGCATCCTACCCAGAACAAAATGTCAGGTGTCTCCCCACTTGCTAACTTTTCTGCCATTGTAGGCACTTTCAATGCACTCATATCTTAATCTTGAAAAACCTGGATTTTAGACTCTTTTTCTACTAAGTCAGTAAACTTCCCTGTATAACGTGTTGCTCTTACCATATGATTGTCAACCCAATGGTAATTCCCCCCTCTCGGCTTGTTCATCAGCAAACCGTGATATTTAAACCCGTGTTTATTTAACCAATTCTCAGTAACTTCTCTATGCTCCTCTGTTCTCGAAGTAAAAAAAGTGATGATATGGCCTTCGTCATGCCACTTATTCAAGGTGATCAATGCATCAGGAAAAGGCTCACATGTCTCCATTCGTTCCGGTTCTTCATTGGGAACATCCTCGGTTACTGTACCATCTATATCAATAAGGTAATTCTTAATGTGTTCAGGTAATACCGGAGATACGGTTGAATTACCTTCTGTTTTGGAGATCAGTTTCATATTATTCTTCGTTTGCCCAGTTCAAACGGTCAGCAGGACTAAATTGCCATGGAGCACCGTTATTTTCAATATTAGTCAGCATACCTGTTAATTCAGTAGGCATACTTGATTCTTCCATTACGAGATATCTGCGCAGATCTACTATGATCGAAAGCGGATCAATGTTTACAGGACACTCTTCTACACAAGCATTACATGATGTACAAGCCCAGATCTCTTCGGGAGTGATGTAGTCACCCAACAATGACTTCCCATCGTCATAATCGGCACCATGCTTACGCTTGTTTTCACCAACTTCAGTCAAACGATCCCTAGTATCCATCATGATCTTACGTGGAGAAAGCAACTTGCCCGTTACGTTTGCAGGACAAGAAGACGAACAACGTCCACATTCGGTACACGTGTAGGCATCCATCAAGTTCTTCCATGTCAAATCAGTAACATCCTTGGCTCCAAATCGTTGATGTTCACCTTCACCTTCAGCAGGTGCGGCAAATGGATCTGCTGAAGGGTCCAACATGAGTTGAACTTCTTTTGTTACAGACTCCATATTTGTGAATTTCCCTTTGGCATTTAAATTCGAAAAATACGTGTTAGGGAAAGCCATTAGGATATGGAAATGCTTAGAATAAGGCAGATAGTTCAAAAAAGCGAACACCATTAAAATATGCCCCCACCAGCCTATTCGTTCTAACGTATGCAGTGTTTCTACTGATAGATCTCCGAATACAGCCGGACCAAAAAGGCTACTTACGGTAAATCCAAAAGATTGATCTCCCAAACCTTCAGCATGTGATTGCCCCAGACTGTACAATACTTCATCTGTACCATTCATTGTGAAGATGCATAAAACAAGTACGATCTCCATGAACAGGATCAAATTAGCATCCGTGGTTGCCCAACCCTTCATTTCCTTCATCGTGAAACGAGGGAGCTTTAGAAGATTTCTACGTGCAAGGAAGATAATCGTAGCTATAAGAGCTAGAACAGATAGGATTTCGATGAAACTAATAATGAATGTATAGAAACTTCCGAGAGAAGCTCTAAATGCACGATGACTTCCCGTTATCCCGTCAAAAACGATCTCTATTAATTCGATCTGAGTGATAATGAAAGCCGCATAGATTGCTAGGTGCAATAAAGCTGGAATTGGTCTTTTGAACATCTTCTTCTGCCCAAACGCCACCAATATCATAGTCTTCCATCTTTCCGAAGAGTT
>SBGS01000002.1 GCA_006226555.1 Bacteroidota bacterium | reverse complement strand
CTGATCTTCAAAGGCCATTGTTTCAGGTATTTGAGAATACCTCATGATATACAATAAATTAAGGTGTAGCCCCTCCAATTTACCTTTGAAATCGTATTTCGCACCCAAATTTAACTGGAGAAAGTCCGGGTCATTATACTTGTTGTATACATGACTGTCATGGTCAGGACCATTAGAGTACTGACACTGCAAATTGATTTGAAATTCTTCTCTGGACCGTTGCAAAGGGTATATACTTATTTCATACAATGAAACATGCGATTTACCAAGACCGTCAAGCCAGGCTCTGGGTATAGAAGTGTAGAAGTCCTCTCGTGTTATTTCACGAGGAAAAGCGAATCGACCATTACCTATCAGAGAAAGGTGAGCCAATCTCATTGTGATGGCATCATTAACTTTTAGCTTGACTTGACCGGCGATGGTGTTCGAAGTGTGTGACGGATCAAAATATCGATGCAGGTCTTCAAGTGTATTTTGATAAGGGTCGCTAAGTTGGAGAACATATTGTAAACCAAAGCCCCAACGACCTTTGCTGTATTCGAATTGAGTCCATGTGGTATTTTGGATGTGATGCAAATAATAGTTCCAGATCTGAAGGTTAAAGTGCTCCTTTATTTCGCTCTTGACTCCATTGACCAATAAGCCGAGGGTGTTTGCTTTTTCATGATATTCATAATGTGTGCTATCATTTAATAAGCCACTTGGGAGAAGTCCGATAGCTTCATTTAAATGGTACCATTCGGTCATTCCCCTTGGAGACACACCAGTGACAACTCCATTATATAATTCACTGTGTTTTCCTAACTTGGTTTCTGTCCACAATCCCTTGTATACAAATGGCTTCATTCTGCCGTCTCTACGTTTCAATAAGGGACCATTATCGATATCAATTTTACCAATCCTTGCTTCAAAGTGCTTGTTTTCATAAGCGAGGTACAGCTCTTCTAAACGGTCAAGGTCATTTTTCTTTGACGGATGAAGAATATCGAATAACTCAACTTCCCACACAGCAGGAAGAATAGTAGAATCTGTGCCGGCAAGTTGGGAAGAATAAAGGTTATATGAAAAGATCCCTTTTACACCAAAATGAAACCCTTTCCATGATGCCGTTGAATACGCCAAAGAACCTCCAATTGCATGAGCATAGTGATCGGTCAAATCCCCGGCATTTATAGTTGACATGAAGTAATTGCGAAAATGTCCGTTTATATGTCCGTGTAGAAAATAGTCTTTTATGTTTTTTACAGTAGTATCAACTTCTCTACGATCTGGTTCACGATCAGATTCACAATATTGTGCGGTAGCTATAAGAGGAGCTAACAGAGTAAAGTAGAAGAGTAGTTTAAAACTCATAACATAATTATATGAAACTAAGTTAAAGTCAGTGAATTAGTCCGATTGCAACGTAGATTACAGTAAACGAGCTTTTCCTAGAATAAGAATTCAATTATCAAATTCAAATGATGAAAATTCACTTTGTAGTATTCCTTTGCGAGAGACATGCTGTCAGGGATATCGCTATATCGATAAACGTAGAGTAAATTGAGACTCAAGCCATTTAGCTTTTTTGAGAATTTATATGTCAAACTTACATTGAGTTGAAAATAATCAGGTGTTCCATATTTGTTCATACGGAGATCTTCGATAACGGGAGAATTAACATATTGACCAATCAAATCAAAAGAAAAGTCTTTTTTGAGTTTTTTACTCGGATAGTATTGGATGTCGAGTAGGGATACATGTGAATTCCCAAGTCCATCCATCCAAGAGCGAGGAATGGAGGTGTAAAAATTTTCTCTAGTCATTTCTCTTGGAAATAAAAATCTGCCATTGTCAGTGATGTAAAGATGGGCTGCTCGTACTTGTAATTTTTGATTGAGTTGGTATTTCAATTGCAAAGCAACAGAATGTGATGGTTTGTCAGGATCGAAATATTGATTCATTTCTGCCAACTTGTTCTGATAGGGGTCGGCAAACTGAGCCACATACTGGATGCCAACGCCAAGTTTATTCGCTTTGAAATCTGCTTGAGTCCAAATTGTATTATGTAGGTGTAGAAGGTAATAATTCCAGACCTGTACTTTGACTATATTTTGCTGTTCATAGACCACTCCATTCACTAACATTCCATGGGTATGAGCCGATTCATGGTAATCCATTTTGGTGGAGTCATTAAGTAGTCCATTGTTAGTAATACCGATCGCCTCATTCAACGAAAACCACCTTGTCATACCCCTTGGTGCGACTCCATTGATAAAACCGTTGTATACATGTGAGTGTTTGTTGAGTTCGATCCTGTTCCAGAGGCCTTGATAAACAAATGACATCATCCTTCCATCTCTTCTTTTCAATAAAGGGTCTTCATCAATATTCATCCTTCCAATTTCAAGAAGAAATCTTTTTCGTCGAAAACCTATGTAGAGCTCTTCGAGTCTAGCAAGATTAAACTTGTTACCGGGATCCTGAATGTCAAAAAGCTCCATTTCCCATTTCGCAGGTTGTCCATCAGAGTAAATTCCGTTCAGGTCAGAAGAGAATGCATTGAAGGTGTAAATAGCCTTTAACCCGAATTCAAATCCTTTCCAGTTGCCTGAGTTAAATTTTATAGAACCTCCAATGGCGTTGGCATAGTGATCACTGAGGTCTTTGTCGTTTAAGGTTGACATGAAGTAATTGCGAAAATGACCACTGAACTCACCACTTGCAAAGAACTCTCGAATGTTATTGATCGATGAATCTGCAGGATTCTTCTCCCACGATTTTTTAGCAGATTCAAGATTCTGGCCAAATGTGAATGGCAGATTGAAAAGCGTAAATAAAAATATTAGAAAACGCATACGACAAATTCAACACAAAGCTATTGAATTGGATTGTCGCAGAATGTTACCTGAATTACACTGTTAATAAGGGCTGCAATATCTGATGTTCCTATCGGATAAATTATAGAATTCTTCCATTCGATAATGATATTCATTGATCACGTGATCATGAAAAATAGGGTAGATGAATTGGTCTCTAAAATTTGATTCACTCTTGTAATAGGAATGATGTGAAATGATGGTTTGCTCACCGTCTTGAATAAATTGCAGTACTTGGATTCCACTTGAAATATTGCCTTCCAGATAAGCGAACTCAATTCTCAGGCTATCATAGTCGATCTTTATAATTTCCATTCCGAACAAAAATTTCGGACCAAGAAAATCTACGATGTTAAATAGTTGCATGCCTTCGCGAATACAAGGAAGCTGATCATTCAGTGTAAGGAATTTTTGATCTTCTCTGCTGAAAAGAAAACAAAATAAGTTGTGAGGTCCAGACCAGATCTCACTTGGAGATACGCTGGTGTATAAGGAGAAAATTTCATTAGCATCTCCATGTAACTCAAATTCCTTCTGATGGTAGGAATATCCGTTACTCAGTAAATCTTCTGAGATCTCTTGAATAGACGGGCGCAATGAGTTAAAAGAAGCAACAGATTTTAATTTTTGTTCAATTAGCTCAACAGCTTTCGGGGATAAGCCTTCGAAGTTCAGGTTATCGA
>SBGS01000099.1 GCA_006226555.1 Bacteroidota bacterium | reverse complement strand
GGTTGGATTGCCAACTACACAGCTACGCTGAGCGATGTTAATCCCCCATTGACCGCTATTCTGACACCCAATCAATGGAAAACAGACGATTTTCACATTCAGTTTTCAGATTCTGACTCGGAAAGCTCAATAGAAGGTCAGTACTTCCTGACGGCGAAAAATCTATTGTCGCCTGACGATTGGTTCGGAGTAGATTCCAGTGTGTATGAAAACTTTAATATCGGCGCTACCAGGTGGAATACGATTAATGGGAACTATCAGTGGGATAACCAGACACTAATGATCGATGATGTGAGTGAGCAAAACTCAAATTGTTTCATCCCTGCATTGCAGAATTCCAACCACACTTACCTCTATCAATGGCAACAGGAATTCATCAGTACATCTTCAAATCAGAGAGCCGGTCTTCATTTCTTCTGTGATGATGCATCCTTAACAAATAGAGGGAATTCATACTTCGTCTATCTGCGTGAAAATGATGACCAAGTGCATATTTATCGTGTAGAGAATGACGTATTTACTTTAGTAGAGACGGCACCCTTTATCATTACCCCTTTTGTAAATTACGATGTTAAAGTGAGCTTCGATCCGGTCAGTGGATGGATCAAAGTCTACATTGATGACACTTACGTGATGTCTTGGCAGGATCCTGCTCCTCATACCTCCGGTAATGCGATCTCTCTGCGTACCGGCGGATGCTCTGCACGTTTCGACGATGTTTTTATGTTCCGATCCAGATCAACAAATGTTCTGGTTACTGTTGGGCCTGCGGACGAGATCAATGTTCAAAGTACAAATGCCCAGCCTACACTTAAAGTCTTGGCTTGCTCAATGGATGGATCAATGAACTGGTCTAATATTGCGGAACAAGATTATCTTATTGACTTTACAAGTCCGACGATGACATGGTTGAATGACGGAATTAGTAGTTCCAGTGATATCGACACTTTCTACAATGCATCATTCACAGCAAACTGGCAGGCTTCAGATCCACACTCTGGAGTGACGACATACTTGTATGCAATAGGAACACTACCTCAGCTAAACAATATTGTTGATTGGACAGACATTGGATTGAACGAGAATATTACAGAGATCATACAAAATCCTGTCTACGGTCAGATCTATTATTTGTCTATTAAACCTGAAAATGGTGCGGGATTATCTGATGTATTCCTGGCTGATGGTCAGATGTATCTGGAAGGATTAGGACTTAGTGAAAACCCATTAAGCAGTGTTTATTGTTACCCTAATCCGGCTGGCAATGAATTATTCATTTCAGGATTAAGTGACGAAATTCAATATGAATTATATGACCCGAGCGGTAAGCTCGTTCGCAATGGATCAACGATGGGAGAAATAGACCTAAGTATTCTTTCTTCTGGGGTCTATCACCTGCGTTTGATTCATCAGAATTCATTTGTTATCGAGAAGATCATCAAACAATAACATAAAAAAAGCCGGACGAATGTCCGGCTTTTTTGTTTCTTGAAAGAAAGATTATTCGGCTGCTGCCTCACCACCTTCTTCAGAATCTTCATCCTCGTCACTTGTAAGTACAGCACCACGAGCCATTTTGATACTCAATACTACTGCATCTGCAGGATCCAAGAATTTAATATTATTCGCTTCAGCCAAAGTAGCGATACGAACTTGACTACCAATTTTCATCTTGGTAATATCTACTTCGATAGCTTCAGGAAGCTCTCCAGGTAGACCCATAACTTTTAGTTTTCTGTATGGCTGACGAAGTTTACCTCCGTTCATTACACCGATAGCAGAACCTTTTGTACGTAATGGAAGCATCACTTTCACTTCCTTGTTATCATTTAGTTCAAGGAAATCAACGTGAACAGCTGAATCTTTCACAGGGTGCATTGTAAGATCCTGGATGATCGCCATTTTCTTTGTTCCGTCGATATCCAATTCAACTTGATATACATCTGGAGAGAAAATTAACTTCTCTACATCAACTTGCCTTACAGAGAAGTGAATTTGCTCACCTGATCCATAAAGCACACAAGGTACGCGACCTGCTACTCGCAAAGCCTTAGCGTCCTTCTTCCCTACGTTCGTTCTTAACGAACCGCTCAATTGCGCTTTTTTCATTTGTTTATTTTTTATGAGATTATAAAATGCGAACTAATAGACTGGTTATTTACCAATCTTCTGATAACATCAGCAAATAGATCAGCGACCGGTAGTACACGGATCTTTTCGTGTTGTTGTTTTAAAGGAATGGTGTCTGTAACAATCAATTCCGTAATAGAAGAGTTTGTAAGACGCTCATATGCCGGACCAGACAATACAGCATGTGTACAGAAAGCACGAACACTTTTTGCTCCCTTTTGCATGAATAGATCCGCAGCTGTTGTCAAAGTTCCTGCAGTGTCACACATGTCATCGACCAATACTACATCTTTCCCCTCAACATCACCAATGACTGTCATTTCAGCAACAACATTTGCCTTTTTCCTTTGTTTATGACATAATGCTAAACCAACATCCAGTCGTTTTGCGTATGAATTTGCGCGTTTCGCACCCCCGGCATCCGGAGCAGCCATCACCAAATTCCCTGTATTTAATTTCTCGATCTCAGGATAGAAAATTGTTGAACCGTATAAGTGATCAACCGGCACCTCAAAAAATCCCTGAATTTGATCAGCATGAAGGTCCATGGTCATAATTCTATCGA
This sequence comes from Bacteroidota bacterium, assembly GCA_006226555.1. Taxonomy (GTDB): domain Bacteria; phylum Bacteroidota; class Bacteroidia; order Flavobacteriales_D; family Crocinitomicaceae; genus UBA4466. The sequence goes on along the minus strand of SBGS01000099.1, from coordinate 848 downwards.
TTCCTGCAGCCATTAGCATATTTGCAACTAATTTCGCTCCGATAGCAACACGTGGTTTATCCTTTCTGTCCTGACGTGCAAAACCAAAGTACGGAATAACAACAATGATCTTTCTAGCAGATGCACGTTTAGCGGCATCCACCATGAGAAGTAATTCAAAAAGATTATCAACAGGAGGCATTGTGGATTGAACGATAAACACGTCCTGACCTCTCACCGTCTCTTCAAAAGAAACCTGAAACTCGCCATCACTGAAAACAGTAGTTACCGCACTACCAAGTGAAACACCGTAACCTGCTGCGATTTTTTCTGCTAGCTCTGTTGAAGCTCTTCCTGAAAATATTTTTACTCCTACTGACATTTGAATGTTCTGAGGGCGCAAAGATAGTTATTTCTTGGAATTAAACCAGTTAAACCACTGATCAACTTTTTTTCTTGTCGAATCCATTCCAGACAAAATCAATATCACGATCATTTATGATTCCAACTCGCAAAGAAACAAACAGCGTGTTATTCTCAAATTGCTGAGGATCAGGCAGAATATTATAACCAACCCTTAAATGCGCGATCCATAATTTATAACCTATTACCGGTGCTATTCCTATTTGATTGTGCGTGAAGTCCGATCTAAATAAAAGTGCCGCGCCGTATGTTAAACCAAAGCGATGAGGCCTTAACCAATATCCAAGATCAAATCCCAAAACATTGTGCTTGAAATTGTAATTCATATTGGCATACCCCGCCTGCGTAAGCGGTTTGGATATCCGTACCTTTTTCCAGATCATTTCACCTCCCAGTTCAAAGTTGGTATAATTACCTCTTTGCAGTCCGATAAAAGGTCCTGATTT